>CAMZEK010000029.1 GCA_947305795.1 uncultured Bacteroidales bacterium
TAGCCATATTCAGGTTGGTTGCGGTCCCATGGCGAGAGATACAGCCCGAATTTCAGGCCATGCTTTTTGCAGGCATCAGCTAATTCTTTAACCAAATCTCCTTTCCCATTCCTATAATAGGTGTTCCTGATACAATAGTCGGTAGTTTCAGTCGGCCAGAGACAGAAACCGTCGTGGTGCTTTGCGGTGAGGATCACGCCTTTCATGCCGCAGGCTTTCATGGTCTTAGCCCACTGTTCACAATCCAAATTGGTAGGATTAAACGTGTAAGAGGGCGTGTTACCAAAGCCCCATTCCATGTCGTTGAACGTGTTCAAACCGAAATGGATAAAAGCATAAGTTTCAAGCTGTTGCCATTCCACTTGCTGTCGGGTTGGGATGGGTCCGCTGCTCTCGGGACGATGGGCGCAGGAAGCCCACATTAAACCCATAGAAACCAAAACCACATTCGAAAAACGAGCCATTGTTTTCATGTTCTTTACTTTACGCCGCAAATATACTCATAATTTCCCATACAGCAAAAAAACAGCGGCCTTGAAGAGACAAGACCGCTGAAAATCAATGATCGTACTATGACTTTTTTTGCCTTACTGTTTGGCGTTGTACAGTGCCTGCACTTCCTCTGCACTCAAGGCGCGGATATAGCTGCGGAAGTTGTCGAGTTTGCCCTTGAAATAGCCGTTGAGACTGTTTGTGGCGTCAGCGCCAATATAGCTCGTGCTGACGTACTGTCCCCAAATCAAATCGGGGCTTGACTTCGTCTCAAACAGCTCGCCGTCAACATAAACCATGGCATCAGCGCCGTCGTAAGTAAAGGTCAGCATGTGCCAACGGCTGTCGATGCATGACGTAATGGTTCCTTCGGTCTTCCAATTGTTAACGGACGTGTTCGGAAAATACCTGACATTGTAATTCGATGTAATCACCAGTGCCGAGCACCTGTTGCCCCCTGCATGGTTATCCGACCCGACCAAGGCTTGGTCACTGTTGTTGGTCTTGAACCAAATGTTGATGGAGAAAGTGTTTCCGGTGGGAACGATGTTGTCCGCGATGAGGACGTGGGAGCTTTCGCCATTGAATTGCAACGACTTGCCCTTGCCGCTCGGCGTGTCGTCGGAGGCCACGGCTTCGTGGTTTGTGCCCGTGTAGTTGCCAAAGTAGTCCTCAATTTCGTCATTGTCGAAGGTGAAGTAACAGAACAGACCGTCGCTGACCACAATATCATCCTCCGGGTCATCGGGATTGTCAGGGTCGGCAACGGGTTGGAGTTGCATGTCGCCTGACGAGACGTTGCCCGCCACGACGGTGACGCTCTTTGTAGCTTCCTCATAACCAGCTTTTTCACCTTTCACGGTGTATTGTCCTACTTCAAGGTTGACGAACTCATAGCGGCCATCGCTTCCTGTGACAGCCAAAAGCCCCGTTGGACTGAGTGAGATATTCACGCCTTGGATAGGTGTGTTGGTGGTGGCATCGGCAACAAGGCCCTGGATTTTGCCCACAGCCTTCTCCTTGGTGCAGGATGTCATCAGACACAATGTAAAGGCGAGAGCTGCGCAAATCGCTGTCGTCAAAAGACTTCTTTTTCTCATTTGATTCTTGCCAAGGTTATTACCCATTATGGCTCGTCGGGGTTGATTATTGATTGGTTTGCAAAGGTCACCAAAATCATCCGCTGAGGCTTTTCACTTGCCCAAAAATCGGTTTGCAATGCGTAAAAAAACGGCCTTGGTTTATTCATTGCGTAAAATTTCAGTTTGCAATACGTAAAAATTCGGGAATCGGACGAAATCTGGCTGCCCATTGGGTGGAAAACATTACCTTTGCCGACATGAACAGCGACTCATTCTACATTTTGCTGCTTTGCTATGTTTCAGGTCTGACGCAATGCGCCTTGCTGGGATGCAGCATCTTCGTTTTCAAGCGCCATCGTACCTACCAGTTCCAACGGCTTTTTGCGGCGGTTTTGATTATGCATTCCATCGGCTTTTTCAACAATTTCGTGGTTCTGGCCAGCATGCATCTCCCCTGTTCCGAGTTTCTCAACTTGCTTTTGGTACTTTTCGACTATGTGATTGTGGGTGGCTACATGATGTTCATCGTCTCGCTGGTTTTCCCCAATCGCTACAAGATTCGCCAACTCCTGCTTTTGGAAGTACCTTATTTAATTGCCATGCTCGTGTTTGCTTTCAGCCAAAGTCCACTGGTATTAGCTGTCGTGCAAATCTACACCTTGGCGGTTTCGTTGGCCTTGCTGGTGTATTTGGTCCGTTCCATCAGAAAACATACTCGAATGTTACTGGACAACGTTGGAGACTTGAAGTATTTCGACTTGCGTTGGAGTAGCATTTTGATTGTCCTCTATTTCGTTTTCCAACTGCTATGGGCTATTGAAAGCGTGTCGCAACAATCATGGTTTTCAGAACCTTCTGCCGGGCGTAACCTGCTTTTCGACACCATCTATTGCTTCATCTGCATCGGCATTGTTTTATACGTCATGCACAAACTAATAAATCAGCAGGTATTCACCTTCTCTCCTACCGATGAATGTGAAAACGAACCTCAAGAACCAGCCACTACAACGCCCCAACCCAATGCGAGCAAGCCCTTGATTGGCTGCGACATTGACAAGGTTATGAGTGAAAAGCGATATTATCAGGACAACACGCTGACCTTGCAGAAACTGGCACAGCATTTGGGCACCAACCGGCAGTATCTAAGCAACTATATCAACCAAGAGAAGCATGAGACTTTCTACGATTACATCAACGACTTCCGCCTGATGGAAGCCAAAAGCCTTTTGGATGGCAAAGAGGCTGAAAACCAGCACTCATTGGAAGAGATTTCCATGATGTCGGGCTTCAATTCCTACACTACTTTCCTGCGTTCGTTCAAGAAAAAGTTCGGGCAAACGCCGTCGCAGTATCTGACGGAGAAAAAATCGTGACCAAATCAAAAAAATCTGAGCCACTCAACCGTTTTTTTTCCTAATTTGCGCCAAATTTGCAAAACGGAAACTATGAACACAGAAGAATTGAAATCCCTTTTTAAGCAACGCTTTGGAAACGAGGGCGTTGTCTACACCTCGCCTGGGCGTATCAACCTTATCGGCGAACACACCGACTACAATGGTGGCTTCGTTTTTCCAGGCGCCATCGATTCGGGCATCTACACCTGCATCCAGCTCAACGGTACCGACAAGGTTCGCGCCTACTCTATCGACAAGGAGGACTATTGCGAGTTTGGCATGAACGAGGAAGACCATCCACACGTACACTGGGCCAATTACATTTTTGGCGTGTGCCGTGAAATCATCAAGCGTGGTTACAAACTGCAAGGTTTCGACACTGTGTTCTACGGCAATGTTCCGATTGGCGCGGGTATGTCATCGTCGGCAGCCTTGGAGAGTACTTTTGCCTTCGCACTCAATGACTTACTCAACCTTAATATCGACAAATTCGAGTTGGCGCGGATTGGGCAGGCCACTGAGCACAACTACTGCGGCGTGAAGTGCGGCATCATGGACCAGTTTGCCTCGCTTTTCGGCAAAGCGGGTCACCTGATGCGCCTCAACTGTGCCACGATGGAGTTCGAGTATTTCCCCTTCAATCCCAATGGCTATAAGGTGGTGCTGCTCGATACCGTCGTGAAGCATACTCTGGCATCGTCGGCCTACAACAAGCGCCGCGAGTCGTGCGAAAACGCTTGCGCCCATATCGCTGCCAAGCATCCCGAAGTGAAATATCTGAGTGACGCAACGATGGCCATGCTGGACGAGGTGAAAGCAGAGATTTCCGCCGAGGATTACATGCGCGCGGAATATGTCATCGGTGAGAAGCAACGCGTCCTTGATGTTTGTGATGCTTTGGGAAAAGGTGATTATGAGACCGTCGGCGACCGCATGTACGGCACCCACTACGGCATGAGCAAACTCTACGAGGTAAGTTGCGAGGAATTAGATTACCTCAATGACATTGCTAAGGAATGTGGCGTGACGGGTTCCCGAGTGATGGGTGGCGGCTTCGGCGGCTGCACCATCAACCTCGTGAAGGAGGAGCTTTATGACGCCTTCATCGCCACAGCCAAGGAAAAATTTGCCGTTAAGTTTGGGCATGATCCGAAGGTTTATGATGTTGTGATTTCAGACGGTGCTAGAAAAGTTGATTAGTTGTTAGTTTGGAGTTTGCAGTTTTCAGTTATTAGTTACATGGAAGATTTTGGAAAATTTTTGAGAACAAAGTGCATGGATTTCTCAGTTGAAGTTGTGAATATGTACAAACATCTTTGTGAAGACAAAAAAGAATATGTACTTTCAAAACAATTGTTGAGAAGCGGAACCAGCATTGGTGCCAATCTCGTTGAAGCGCAAAATGGCATCAGCCAAAAAGACTTTCTTGCAAAAATTTACATATCACTAAAAGAAACGGCTGAAACTGAATATTGGCTTGAATTATTAGCCAAGACAAATTACATAACTCAACTTGAGTATGAAAAAGCCAACTCCAAATGTCAAGAACTATACAAGCTTTTCAACAGCATAACAAGAAACACTGGAAATAACACAAATCAACGACCAAGTAAAATCGACAACTGATAACTTTTAACTGACAACTAACAACTTCTTAAGATGAAACCAACATTATTAGTCTTAGCAGCAGGCATGGGCTCGCGTTACGGTGCCCTGAAACAGATGGACGGCGTTGGTCCCAACAACGAGGCCATTCTCGATTATTCCATTTATGACGCCAAGCGCGCCGGTTTCGGCAAGGTGGTCTTCGTCATCCGCGAGGACTTCGCCGAGGCGTTCAAAAAAGTCAACAACACGGAGAAATTCGGCATTCCCGTGGAGTATGTGTATCAGTCACTTGACAAGTTGCCGGAAGGCTTCAGCGTTCCTGAAGGTCGTGTGAAACCCTGGGGCACCTGCCACGCCGTCTTGATGGCCAAGGACGTGATCCACGAGCCTTTCGCCGCCATCAACGCCGACGACTTCTATGGCAAGGAAGCCTATGAGGTTTTGGCCAAATATCTTATGGAATGCGAAGGCAAGAAAGGCGCCTACAGCATGGTCGCCTACAAGCTGCGCAACACCATGTCGGACTTCGGCACGGTGAGTCGCGGCATCTGCACCGCCGACGCTGAGGGCCATTTGCTGACCATTGTTGAGCGTCTTGGCATCGGGCACACCGAGGACGGCGGCGCGGCTTACACCGACGAGACGGGCAGCCATCCTTTGGACATGGATTCGCTCGTTTCCATGAACTTCTTCGGCTTCACGCCAGATTTCTTCGAGTATTCCGAAAAAGGCTTCATCGAATTCCTGAAAGGTCCCGCCCAGACCAACATCAAAGCCGAGTTTTATATCCCGCTGATGGTCAACCAAAGCATCAATGACGGCTCCGCGAAGCTGAAGGTGCTGTCAAGCAATGCATCTTGGTTCGGCGTGACTTACAAGGAAGACAAACCTGAAGTCATGCGGAAAATCAGGGAGTTGATTGAGAAGGGAGTTTATCCGAATAACCTGTGGCAATGAACATCGAAGTAAAAACTTGGGGCAAAACTCCTGACAACAAGGACATTAAGCTCTACACCATGACCAACGCCAATGGTGTTAAGGTGCAGTTGAGCGACATCGGTGCGGGCATCGTGAGCATCGTTACGCCCGACCGCAACGGTCACATGGACGACATCGTGCTGGGCTATCCCAACGCCACGGATTACTATGGCGACGGTCCTTGCGCGGGCAAGACTCCTGGTCGCTACGCCAACCGCATCGCCAACGGCCGCTTCAAGATTGACGACAAGGAATACCAGCTTGAACTCAACACTGGCGACGGCAAGCACCATCTTCACGGCGGTAGCATCGGCTTTGCCAATCAGAAGTGGGCCAGCCGCATCGAGGGCGAGAGCGTGGTGTTCACCTACCTCTCTGCCGATGGTGAGGCGGGCTACCCCGGGGAAATGATGGCCAAGGTGCGTTACACACTCAATGACGAGAACGATTTAAACATCCATCTCAGCGCTCTTTCGTCGGACACAACTGTCGTCAACCTGACCAACCACACCTATTTCAATTTGAAGGGCGAAGGCAATGGTGACATCCTCGACCATAAGCTAAGGCTAAATGCCGCACGTTTCCTGTCTGCCACCAATGAACTGATTACCACGGGAGAAATGGCGCAAGTAGCTGATACTCCGATGGATTTTACCCAAGGAAAATTGATTGGCCGCGATATCAAGGAACCCTTCCCTGACCTGATTAATGGCAAGGGCTACGACAGTTGCTGGGTTATCAACGACATTTGCAAGGACAAACTCAATTTGGCCGCCGAGCTTTCACACGAGGGAACGGGGCGTTTGGTGCAGATTTACACCACGCAACCTGGTATCCAAGTTTATACTGGAAATTGGCTATCAGGCTGTCCCACAGGCAAGAACGGTCATGTTTACGAGGACTATTCAGGTGTGGCGTTGGAGTGTCAAGCCCTCCCTGACTCGCCGAACAAGCCCAACTTCCCCAACACTTTCCTACGTTCGGGCGAAGAGTACAAAGAAACGATAATCTTTAAATTTTCAACAATATGAGTACTAAAACGAAACAATGGGGCGCCATCATCGTCATGATCGCCCTGTTCGCCATGATTGCCTTCGTGACCAACCTCTGCTCACCGATGGCCGTCATCGTGAAAAACCAATTCGGCGCCAGCAACTTCCTGTCGCAAATCGGCAACTACGGCAACTTCATTGCTTACCTCGTCATGGGTATTCCTTCGGGTATGCTGATCAAGAAGTTCGGCTACAAGAAGACTTCGCTGATTGCCCTCGCCGTGGGCATCGTCGGCATCCTCGTGCAATGGGCCAGCGGCAGGTTGGGCTTCGGTGTCTACCTCATCGGCGCCTTCATTGCCGGCTTCTGCATGTGCATGTTGAACACCGTCGTCAACCCGATGCTGAACCTCCTCGGTGGTGGCGGCAACAAAGGCAACCAACTCATCCAAATCGGTGGCGTGTTCAACTCGGCGGCTGCCGTGGCGGTTTACATCCTCATGGGTGCCCTCATCGGCGAGGCCACCAAGGCCAAAATCTCCGATGCCACCCCTGCCCTGCTGATTGCTTTGGCCATTTTCGTCATCGGCTTCATCGTCATTCTATTCACTAAGATTGAAGAGCCGCAACAGCCCGAGGAAGTGAAATCGGAAGTGAAGGACAAATACAGTGCCTTCTCGTTCCGCCACTTCAAACTCGGCATTCTGGCCATCTTCCTCTATGGCGGCATCGAAGTGGGAACACCTACCTACATCCTGCAATACCTGACTTCCGAACCCACCGCTGCCACTCCTGGTATCGGCATGAGCGGCACCATCGCAGGTCTCATCGTGGCCGTCTATTGGCTGATGATGCTCATCGGTCGTTTCATCGGTGGTGCTATCGGGGGCAAAGTGTCGTCGAAAGCTATGGTAACCACGGTCTCTATTGCGGCCATCGCACTTGTGTTGTTCGGAATGTTAGCTCCTCAGAGTTGGCTTGTCAAAGTTCCCGGCATCGATTGGGCCAACTTGAAAGTCATCTGGGCTGAAGTTCCTGTGGGCATTTTCGCCTTTATCCTCGTGGGACTTTGCACTTCCGTGATGTGGGGCGCCATCTTCAACCTCGCCACCGAAGGTCTTGGCAAGTACACAGCCATTGCCTCGGGTGCCTTCATGACTATGGTCTTCGGTTTCGCCATTATGGTTGGACTGCAAGGCCTCGTCGCCGACTGGACAGGCAGCTACATGACCAGTTATGTGGTTGTGCTGTTCTGCGCCGCCTACATCCTATTCTACGCCCTCGTAGGTTCGAAGAATGTCAATAAGGATATTCCTGTGGAATAAAAGTTGAATTTCAACGAAATACAGCCTGCTTGAGTTTCTCGGGCAGGCTGTATTGTATTTGTCCTGACTTTGATTGTCAGGTTAAGTTTGCGAAAAGAATAACTTATTTTGCAGAACACACAGGCCGCACAGTCCGGCCATAGTTGCGGCCATAACTCATCAATAAACAGCTATTGCTCGAATTGAAACTGATGTAATAGGCCTCGAACGAGGTGTTTTCACCACGTGAATTCGACCAATAGTGGCCAAAACCACCAACACTTTGGGGCACGCTGCCAAGGTAGTAGCCTGTTGCGGGCAGGAAGACACTATTACCATTCGATGCAGTAAAGAGCATTCCTTCAACACCGTTCTGTGTAATCCAAGTGGGTGTGGTATTATCGCGCAATTCCAATAATTGGTCTTTGGAGGGCATATACCATCCATCGCCCCAGTTGGCAGCGGCAGCATCGTCACTTGCCTCCAAAGTTGTGAGGTTATCGACAAAACCATTCAGTCCCTCGTCCGAATGAGAGCAGTATTTGGTCAGTTTGTTCCAATCGCTGCCATACTGATAATTGCTCCAATCGTAGAAATCCTTAGGACTGGTTTCTCCCCAAGCAAAGTAATCGCCACAGTCTTCGGGGGCATCGGCACCCACATTGCATGTAGCCCATAGGGTACCGCTCGGCAGGCCAAGGTCAAGGTATTCGTGTCCGTTAAGGAAACCGCTGCCACCGCCAGTGTGTTCCAGCGTGGTGAAATTCTTATCTTCTCCATAATAATACTTGTCGTTGTACAAAACATAAGCGCGCACGTGATACTTGGTGTTGGGTTCAAGGTCTTCAAGCGCAAAGGAAGTGGTCGTAGTGCCATCATTGATGGAGTGGTGTAAGCCGCTTACCGTGGGATTTTCATGTGTGCCCCAACACAAGCCAAGTTCAGCGATCCTAATGCTTTGTGGTGAGAGTGTCACCCCGCAACCACAATCCGCAGTTGTTTCCGTGATGTTGCGTGGGTCGAATGTGTACACGGTGATGCTCACCTCTTCGTTTTCGTTTCCCCCATTGTTTGGTTCATCGGGTTTCGTGCATCCAGCGGCAAAAACGACTGCCACTGCCAGCATCAATACTGATGCGATCTTTCTAAATTTCTTCATGGTGATTTGGTTTTATTAGTGATTCTTTTTTTAAGTTTTGCAAAGATAGGAATATCATGTCCACCGTCACAATAGCCGCCAAAGCCTCAACCAAAACCAAAGCGCGGGGCAAGGCACATACGTCGTGCCGACCTTGGACAGTGATTTCGCAGGTCTCCCCTGCCCGATTCACGGTTTGCTGAGGCATGGAAATGCTCGGTATCGGCTTGAAAGCCACGCGGAAAACAATGTCGTTACCGTTGCTGATGCCGCCTTGAATGCCGCCAGAGTGGTTGGTCAACGTGGTGATTTTGCCACTCTTATTAATAAAGGTATCGTTCGCCTCAGTGCCTTTCATGCGGGCCAAGGCAAAGCCGTCGCCGATTTCAAAACCTTTCACGGCGGGAAGACTAAACATGGCGTGGGCCAACTCCGCCGAGAACTTGTTGAACATCGGTTCGCCCAAACCTGCCGAAACACCAATAATCCGACACTCCACAATGCCACCCACCGTATCGCCCTCTTTTTGAGCTTGTTCTGCATCGCCCGTTTCGGTCACTTTGGCAACAATCTGGATGTCTTTTTCTTTCAGAATTTGTTTGGCAATGGCTCCCGCCACTACGATGGGCAAAGTGGTTCGCGCTGAAGCCCTTCCACCGCCGCGCCAGTCGCGGAGACCGTATTTCTGTTCGTAGGTGAAATCAGCGTGCGAGGGACGGTAAACGTCTTTCAAAGCCTCGTAATCTGCTGAGTTAGCGTCTTCATTGCGCACCATGAAGGCAATCGGAGTGCCCAAAGTAATACCATCAAGCATGCCCGAAAGCCATTCGATTCGGTCGGATTCCTTACGCTGGGAAGCAGTTGAAGATTGAGCTGTCTTACGCCTAAGCAGTTCTTTGTCAATGAAATCGAAATCCAATTTCAATTGAGATGGGCAACCGTCGATAACGCCGCCGATGGCCGTGCCATGCGACTCGCCGAAAGTGGTTAACCTGAAAATGTGACCAATGGTATTCATAGCGACAAAAGTACGCTTTTTTGGTCAGTTTCGCCGAAATTATTTACTTTTGCAGCCGCAATGGAGAAAAAGAACACCAATAGCATCACCATAAAGAACAAGCGCGCCTCGTTTGAGTATTTCCTCGTGGAGACGCTGACGGCTGGCATTGTACTAACCGGCACGGAGATTAAATCTATCAGAGGTGGCAAGGCGAGTTTGGCGGATTCGTATTGCAGTTTCAAGGATAATGAGCTGTTTGTCATAGGGATGCACATCGCCGAATACGCGCAAGGCACCTATAACAACCACGACCCGAAACGCGACCGTAAGCTGCTCCTCACTGCGCGAGAACTGCGCAAACTAAAGAACAAAGTGAAGGAAAAAGGCTTCACTATCGTGCCCGTTACCTTATTTATTAATGAAAACGGCTTGGCCAAACTCGACATTGCCCTTGCCCGAGGCAAGCACTACTACGACAAGCGCGAAACCCTGAAAAACAAGGACTCGAAGCGAGAATTGGAAAGAATGTTTTAGTTGTCAGTTTTCAGTTATCAGTTATCAGTTATGAGTGTTTTAATTATCAACTGAAAACTACTAACTATCAACTAATTAAAAGCAATAGCCTACTCTGATTGAAAATGGTGAGGTGTAAGGCGTATCCCAATTGTCTGTCGGAATAAGGCTCCAACTGAGGTTGTATAGTACCATGAAATAGGCAAAACTGCCATCGATTGTATATTGTCGGTAGCCGGCACCCACAAAAATGCTGTTGTACCAATTGCCACCTATCGTCTCATGGTTCCAACGAGAAAAACCATACATTACCTCATCTTCCACATGTACAAACAAGCCCTTATAAAACTGAAAGCTAGTGTATGGCGCAATGCCGAAATAATGGGCATACTCGTTACCATACTGTCGGTCGAAATAACATTGTAGATTATATATGTTACGGACACCCACTTCCCACGGGTTGAAAATGCGATAACCCACTTGCGGCGCGATAGACAGGTTGAGGTAATTGCCTGACATACTAAAGCCGAAATTGCCGCCATAAATCATTTTTCCTTTCAAGTCAGGCACTTCGCGTAAGAACTGTGCTGATGCCATTCCATTGAAGCCCAATAACATAAGACCCAATGCCGTGATGATTCCAATTCTTTTCATTTTTATGAATTTTGCGCAAAAATACAATAAAATCTGTAAACAGCCGTATCCAATAAAAGTTTATCTTTGCCCTTTTAAAACCATAGTCATGAAAAAGCGGTACTTGCTTCTCATCTTTTCGGCTTTCCTAATCATCTCAAATGCTTGTAGAAAGGAAAAACAAATCAATCTAGACTCCAATCTAAAGCTCTCATTTTCAGCGGATACCATCTTGTTTGATACGGTTTTTACCTCGTTGGGTTCGGCCACGCACCATCTGATGATCTACAATCCTCATGGCGATGACTTGAAAATCAGCTCCATACGGCTTGTTGGCGGCGAGGCCTCCCCTTACCGCATCAACCTTGACGGGGAGAACGCTGTTGAGTTTTATGACAAAATCATCCCAGCCAACGACAGCCTTTTTTCGTTTCTGCGCGTCACCATCAACCCGAGCGACTTCAATACACCTTTCGTTGTGGAGGATGAATTGGAATTTGTTACTAACGGCAATACTCAGACTGTCAAGCTGTTGGCATGGGGACAAAACGCCAACTACATCGTTGCGGACAAGAAAATCATTTTGGGCGGTGAGGAATATCCTTACCACATCGTGGCTGACAGCCTGCAAACGACCGTCTGGACCAAGGAAAGGCCTTACGTCATCTACGGTTGGGCACTCATTAATTCTTATGGGACGCTGAGAATCGAGGAAGGCACGCGTGTCTATTGTCACCAAGGTGGTGGCATTTTTTCATGGAGCGACGGCCAACTTATCATTGAAGGCACGGCTGAAGAGCCAGTCGTCATCCAAGGCGACCGTTTGGAGGCGTATTATCAAAACACGCCCGGGCAATGGGAACAGATTCTGATGATGGACGGTCGCGCCGGTGCCGACCATCGCGTCAGCCATGCCATCATCCGCAACGGCACCATCGGACTGAACTGCCAATCGTCGCTGAAGGTCACGGAATGCGCCCTTCGTATCGACAACACCATCATCGAGAACCAAAGCGGTTATGGACTGTTCTCCATCCTATACCCCGTGGAAGCCAAGAACTTTACGATTGCCAACTGTGGCACGAGCAACGTTTGGGCCTTCGGTGGCGATTATCGTTTCGTCCACGGCACCATCGCCAACTACTGGAACGGCAACGAACACAAGAGCAATGTCGCCATGAAGGCGCTCAACTACGCCATTGACGGTCAGACCAACGAACTGTTCTATTATCCCTTCAACATGGAAGTGGACAACTGCATCATTTACGGTGAGCAAAAGGACGAATTTGTCACCCAGTTTGGCCCTGACGCCGACTCCACCTTCCTTTTCGACCATTGCCTTGTCAAGACGGAAAAGTACGCCAATGCTACGGCGGGGTTTAGCCATTGTCTGTTCAATAGTGAGCCTTATTTCGTTGACATCCTGCGCAATGACCTCCACATTGACAGCATAGCCTCTCCTGCCATCGGCATAGGCAATCCGCTCTTCGGAAACGAATTACCCTACGACTTGGACGGTGTTTCCCGTGTGGGGGCACCTGACTTGGGGGCGTATCAGTTTATTCCAAACTAATACACTACCTTCAATTTCAAGGTCTTGGAATTGCCTACACCATCCGTCACGACGACTTTCACGTTGTTGGTGCCAGCTTTGATTTTTTCGTCGAATTCGTAATAAAGCAGGGCGTTTTTGGCGTCGTATTGGCCCAAAACCCAAACATCGTCCAAATAGATGTTGTAGGTCTCGATGCCGGTCATGTCGTCGGTGATCTTGAATCGTAACGACTTAAGTTCCTTCACGGATTGCCCGTCTTTGAAATTGCTGGCAGAGACTTTCGGCGCTACCGAGTCGATTTTGATGGTGTATTCGCCCATCGAGCGCGTCTCCACCTCCATGCAACCGTTCTTCATTTTGCCGCCGAGGGAAGAGACCTTGCCGCTGTTGTCGATGAGTGCGATGTATTTGCGTGGATGGTTGGCCCATTTATCGTCGGGACGGATGCGGACGGTGAACTGCTTGAAGGTGGTCAACTCTTCATCGCCGAAGCGGTAAACACGTGAGCAACAGCCTTTTTCGTCACGTTGGCCCGTCTGGATCCACTCGTCACGGAAGAGGGTGCCTTTCTCCATCGAAACGCTGAAATCGTCGATGACAATCTCGTTGTTGAGCGAGCCGTCCGCCTTGACGAAATACTCGCTGCGACGGTGCATGGGACGTTCCACCTCCACAGGTGCGGTGCCCACCAACTTGAAGCTAATTTGTGAGCTATTGCCTACAAAATCAGAGATTTTGAAACGGACGTTCACCGTGTCGCCCTCCTCCACCATCACCGTGCCGTTGCGCTTGGCAATCATGTGGAGCTTGTTGAACGGGTCGGTCTCGGTGCGCACATAACTCGATTTTTTCTGCTTGTAGTGGCGGTAGTCCAAGAGGCTGTTCACGTAGCGTGGCTCGCTGTATGAGAAGCTGTCGGCCTCCACTTGGAAAGCCAGTTCGTCGTCAAGGAAAAGCTCATACAGATATGGGCCGTTCTTGTTGGTCGAAGTGCCCACTTGGTCGTAGGTGCAAATGCCGAAGGAAATCTCGCCATTACCGTACACGAACTTTTTGTCTTTCAGGCTGTATTTGCCGTTGCCACCCTCCACGGAGAAATACATCGGCTTGATGCCATTTTCCAAGGTCGATTCGTCGCCGAGAGGATACACAGACACACCTTGTATCAATGGCTTCACATTGTCCTCAATCTTGTAGCCGAAATACATCGGATTGAGCGGTTTCTCACTTACCGTATGGCGGATTTCGAAGTGCAAATGCGGTCCGCCCGAGCCGCCGGAGTTGCCTGAATAGGCAATCAAATCGCCCTTCTTGATGGGGAATTTGTCCTTGTCGGGATAGATTTGCGAGGCGAATTTCTTGTTGCGGTATTGGTATTGTTTCACGTATTTGGCAATCTCGCCAGAGAAGCGTTGCAGGTGAGCATAGACGCTTGTATAGCCATCGTAATGCGTGATATACAGCACGTTACCATAACCGTAGGGCGACACTCCGATGCGGCTGATGTAGCCATCGGCGACGGCATATACCTTCTTGCCTTCCGCACCCTGCGTCTTGATGTCAAGGCCGGCGTGGATATGGTTAGGACGAATCTCACCGAAAGTGGCGGAGAGATACATGGGGATGTCAAGCGGATTGCCGTACTTGGGGAATTGCTCTTGCGCCAAAAGAGCGGTCGAAGTCAGGGCGAAAAACAGGGCAAAAAACGGTCGTATTTTCATATTGGTTGAATTTTGGGCAAAGATACACCTTTTTTCTCTACATTTGCAACGGAAAATACAGTTTGAATGAACTACCAGACCCGAAAGAAAATCAGGGAGGAATGGCTCTCCTCGCCGCCTATACTGCTTGTTTACAGGCTGTTGGCTATTCTTTTGGCACTCAGCATCAGCCGTTGGCTACTTTATCTTTTCAACCTGCAATTTTTTCACCAATTGCGGCTTGGCGAGTCGTTAGGGCTGTATTTCAAGGGAATGCGCTTCGATTTGTCTGTCCTCATGGTTATCAACTTGCCGCTGATTCTCTATTATTGTTTCCCCTCGCGGAAAATCATCAGCAAGGTGCCGCAGCGTATTATAGACTTTATCTATATCATTACCAACGGTTTGGCCATCTTTCTCAACTTCATGGACATCGTGTGTTTCCATTTCTTCGGGAAGCACATCACCCTCGACTTCCTGAAACAGCTCGGACATTCCGAGGAATTGTCGTGGGGCATCATCGGGCAAGTGGCCTTCGACTATTGGTACCTGATTGTGATTTTCGTCCTTTTCATATTGGTAATCAACGTGGTAACCGTGCACACCCGACTCCGCGATCCAATCAAGGAAAGCGAAACGCGCTGGATGCCTCGGCAAGCCATCTGCCTCGTGGTGATGCTTCTGCTGACCTTCATCGCATGGCGCGGAGGCCTGCAAGCCAAGCCTATCAGCATGGCCACGGCCCGACAATACACCGACTCGCAAAACGCGCCCATCCTGCTCAACACGCCATTTTGCCTTGCCAACAGCCAAGACGCTCAACTTCAAGAATGGAGCCAATTCCCCGACTCTACCGAATTGTTTATCCATAAAGACCTGAACCCCAATCGCTTCATGATCAACGATAGCCTCGTTTCCGACACTTTGCCCTCCAACCTGGTACTCATCATCATGAAAAGTGTCGGACAAGAAATGATTGGCTACTACAACCCCAATCGACGTTACCAGCTCACGCCGTTTTTGGATTCGCTGTTGACGCAAAGCCTCACCTTCGACGGTCGTTCCAACAGCCGCCGTAGTCTTGAGGCTTTCCCAGCCCTTCTTGCCAGCATTCCTTCGTTGATGAGCACCTCGTTCATCACTTCCAAATATGCCAAAGACGATTTCGATGCTTTCGCGCAACATCTTCAGAAACAAGGCTATAACACCGTCTTCATGCACGGTGGCAGCAACGGCGTGATGGGCTATGACCAGTTCTCGCGCCGCGCGGGTTTCAAGAACTATTTCGGTCGCATCGAATACGGCGACGACGGTGATTATGACGGCAGTTGGGGCATTTACGACGGGCCGTTCCTGCAATACGTCGCCCAAACCCTCAACCGCCAGCATGGGCCTTTTGCCTCGGTCATTTACCTGCTCTCGTCGCGTTATCCTTATCGCGTGCCGAAAGACTTCGTTCTGCCCGAAGAAAGCTACTATTGGACCGGTTTCGAGAAGACCGTCTATTACGCCGATTGCGCCTTGCGCGACTTTTTCCAAACCGCCTCCACAATGCCGTGGTTCCGTAACACGCTGTTTGTCATCACTTCCGACTACTCCAACGGCGAGCATTTCCAGCCCGAATACAGCAACGTTTGGGGCATGTACGCCATCCCGATAGCCTTCTATTTCCCCGAAAGAATCGAGGCCCTACGCAGCCCCGAAATCGCGCAACAGATTGACCTTGGGCCGTCTGTTCTTTCCGCATTGAGGGTCGAAGACACATTGTTTGCTTTTGGCCGCAACCTGTTCGACACGCTCAGCGAACCCACTTTCATCAGTTACTACAACCTCACCTACCAATATTGCAACGGCACCTATCTCGTGCAAAGCGACGGCGAGACCCCATTCGGTATCTTCAAGCCCCAAACCGACCCGCTGCTGAACGACAACCTCATCGACAGGCTACAATGCCCCGACATTTTCGAAAAACTGTACAGATTCCTGCAAGAATACAACAACAGAATGATTAACAATAACTTGCAATACCATGAAGCACAAGAGTGACAACAATGGCATGGTCTACTCCACCAATCCCGATTTCGTCTTCGACTACGGTAAAGAGGAGCCGGTGACCCTCGAACCTGCCAAACAAAACCTTCGCGTCATGCTCGACAAGAAGCAACGCGCTGGCAAGAAAGTGACCCTCATTACGGGTTTCCAAGGCTCTGATTTTGAGCTGGCTGCGCTCGGAAAGGAACTGAAATCAGCTTGCGGTGTGGGTGGCAGCGTGAAAGACGGTGAGATTCTGCTGCAAGGCGATTTCCGTGAAAAGGTGTTGGCCCTGTTGCTTCAAAAAGGATATAACAAAACGAAAATCAGCGGAATATGAATACCTTAATCAGCAAATACATTGAGATTCTGACCCAATTTGGAAAGGATTTGAAAATCACTTCGAGCCTGAATGTGGCTCTGGCGGAAACTCTTGCCTTCCTTTCGCTTGTCATCCTCGGCGTGCTGCTTTATTTCCTCGCGCGGTTCCTTATCAACAAGACCGTGCACGTCCTTATCCGCCGCACCCCCTCGAAATACGACGATTTGCTCATCAAAAACAGGGTGCTGGTCAGAATTTGCCTGCTCATCCCCGCCATCCTCCTCAAATATTTCACCGACGAGACATTACCCAGTTTCCCTGACACAGTCGAAATCATCATAAAAATTGTAAAGATTTATGAGATAATCACTTACACTGCGGTACTCCTCGCTTTGGTGAACACCGCTCACGACCTCTACAACTCGTTTGAGATGTCGAAACTGAAGCCCATCGAAGGCTTGATTCAAGTGACAAAAGGCATACTTTACGCCGTTTGCGTGTTGCTCATCACGGCTTTTCTCCTTGGGAAAAGCGTCGGTACCATCGTCATCGGCTTGGGCACCCTTTCCGCCGTGCTCATGTTGATTTTCCAAGACTCCATCAAAGGCTTTGTGGGAAGTATCCAATTGTCAATCAACGACATGCTTCGTATCGGTGACTGGATTGTGATAGGACCCGCCGATGGCATTGTACAAGAAATCAACCTTACCACCGTGAAAGTGCAAAATTGGGATAATACCATTACCACCATACCCACTTACACGCTGGTTTCCAGTCCGTTCACCAACTGGCGCGGCATGTCAGAATCGGGCGGACGACGCATCTCGCGTAGTTTCAACATTGATGTGACCACCATTCATTATTGCACGCCTGAAATGCTGGAAAAATATAAGCACTACAGTCTGGTGAGGGATTACATCACCCAAAGAGAGCAAGACATTCAGGAATACAACAAGGCTAATGGCATTGACACGAGCGAAATCATGAACGGGCGCCAGCAGACCAATCTGGGCATTTTCCGCGCCTACATCAAGGCCTACCTGAACAACAACCCCAAGCTGAACCACAACTTGACTATGATGGTGCGCCAACTTCAACCCACCGAGTTCGGCATCCCCATGCAGATATACGCCTTCAGCAGCAACAAGGACTGGACAGCCTACGAGGAAATCCAGAGCGACATCTTCGACCACGTCTTGGCCGCTGCTCCAATGTTTGACCTTAAAGTTTTCCAACGGAAATGATTACAGGAACCGCCTTTACCCAACGCTATCTGAAACTGATGTTCCAGTCACTGCGCGACGCCACTCCTGAGCAAGTGCAAGAAGAGCTTGAGCATTGTCGCCGCGAAAACCGAAGAATCGTGCGCGTTCCGAGGCTTTTCAGAAGCTATTTTTCTTCCGAAACCTATACAACCTCAACGGGTTACGAGATGCAGTATTTCCACCACGTGCGGCCTTCACGGAAGCTCATCTTCTACAACCATGGCGGCGCGTTCATCTATCCGCCCGTGTTTTTCCATTGGCGTTTTACGCATGACCTCAGCCTGCGCGCCCATTGCGATGTCATCATGCCAGTCTATCCGAAATCGCCTGAATATACTTGCAAGGACACCGTTTCGAGCTTGTTGGAATTCTACCACAACGTCGTTGAAAAACTGGATTACGACGAAATCCATTTCGTTGGCGACTCGGCGGGCGCGCATCTTAGTCTCGTTATCGCTCAGGAAGCCGCCAAGAATGGTTGGCGCAAACCTGACACACTGACGCTACTCTCTCCTTGCGTCGACCTAAGCCACACCAAAGAGCAGGAAATGAAGGCTTTGCAACATCTTGACCCCATGCTCCAACTCGACCGCGTCATCATCCTTAATGCCGTTTGGCAAGGCGACCTGCCCGTCAAACATCCGTGGGTCAGTCCCATCTTCGGCGATTTCAGCGGCATAGACAACCTCAACGTCTATTTCGGCTCCAATGAAATCCTGAAACCCGACGCGCTGTTCCTCAAGGAAGTGTACGAAAGCATTGGAAAATCAGGCGTTTTCCGCGAATACGAAGGCATGTTCCACACTTTCGCGATGTTCCCGATTCGGCAGGGATTTGCAGCAGTGCGGGAGATGGCAAACATCATCAAAAAAGGCAGCCTCATATGAGACTGCCTAAATATATAAAACTATAATATTCAACGCATTATAATTTTTTCATTGTACTCTTGACTGCCATCTGTGGCTTTCAAATAATACAATCCCTTTTGGCATTGGCCCAAATCAACTGAGCAATTGCCTTTGCATTGATTTTCAAACACTTTTCGGCCTGTCAAGTCAAAGACTTGCACACCCCATTGGCCTTCGTCCAAATTCAGGAAAAACATGCCAGTTGAGGGATTGGGATAGACTTTGAACGAAGTCGATTCCAGTTCGGTGGTGGAAAGCGTGCCATCGCAATTCACCTCGCCGTATATCTCATAGGTGAACGGAACAACCGATCCCCCGCCTTTCATGATGATGTGGTTGTCGGCATCTTTGAATTGGAAAAAGCCGTTGCCCATGCCTTCGCCCGCCGCATCGTGCACGATGATACTGTAACAACCGCCGTTCAGCAGTTCAATATCCTCGTAATAAGCGTGATTGGCTTGTTCAAAAGTAAAGGTATGTACCGCCTCTCCTGTTTCTATTTCCCTGATTTCCACAGAGATGTTTTCAGGATGCATACCTGTCTTTAACTGCATTTTCATGTAGCCATCGATGGTGAATGCCTCATTCATAGACATCTCAATGAAATTGTCGGGATTAAACTCATCAGGGTAGCCATTGGGCATAACGGCATAAAAGTACATGACATCACAGGGATCTGCATAGAATTCGTCCATTTGCACGGTGACAGATTGACCCTTTGCCAAGGAACCATGCCACGACTGACGGTGATCCTCATGAAAATCATAGGCGCATAGGTCAAAGAAAGTAATGGTTTGGTTTCCAAGATTTTTTACTGTAAAGGTTGGCCTTTGATAGCCAGAACAACTCTGCGTATTCACATTTTCAACCTTTTTCAGTGCAATGTCGTAATCAAGATCCAAGACCGTTGAAAGGCGCACGGCCTGATACACTTCCCTACTGCCACCTGAATAGTTCTGCACCCATGCGGTCAGGTAACAGTCCTCTTTGGGCCAATTCATTTCAAAGGTCTCGCTGATGGTCATGGTCGGCCCTATGAATGGTGTCCCCGTTTGCGTAGGAATCATGTCTCGGCAAACATGGTGCAATCCGCTCATACCCTGCCAGTTGACCGCTATGTTCGACTGAGTTAAAGCGATGAAGACGCGTACATTGTTTCCGTTGCACTCGCCCACTTGGGTCACGGTGCAGTTCACGCGGCAAGTCGCGCCGTCGACAGGCTCATAGTTCAAATCGATAGTGAACGGACTCGGCAAGTTGATGCGCTGGTTGTAATAATTGAGATAATAATTGTACATGTTTTCGCTGGCATTACCGCCACCCGAGATGCCCGTCACGCCATCGGCCTTCAGTGTGGGATAGCTGGAGATGCCGTAATACGTGGCTCGGGCATTAGTTTCGTTGGTGTAGAATTCTTCCGTAGAGAACGCCGTAGTGTGATAGGCTACTGGCGCAATGGCAAGGCCTTCGTCCAACATCTGGGCGACAGCATTGGCCGCTGCGGGACAATAAGGGCAACGAACCCCCGTAAACAACTCAAACAATACGCATTCACGCGCCACGTTGTCTTTCGTTTGAGCAACTGCTGCCGTTGCTAACATCAGCGTAACGGCAAGAAAAAGCATGTTTTTTTTCATAGGTCAATCAAATAATTTGGTGCAAAAATAGTGATTTTTTATTCCACCGCAACCTCATCCACCATGATCCAAGCCTTTTGGCCAGCGTAGGGATGCCAATCGGGTAAAACGCCTTGATTTTCAACCTTTACGCGGATGAATCTCATATTCTTAGCGTTCACTTTTGCACGGGCCTCTATCCTGCCGTGACCTGCCATTCGGTCGGGGCGGTCGAAGACGGGAAGTTCGGCGGGTTGCCAATCAGTGAAATCGGTTCCATTTTCGGAGAAACTGACCCAAACGGCTTTTGGCCACATCACCCAATCGTTCGGTTCATGGCAAACACCGACTTTTATCACACTGATATTCATGGATTTGTTCAGTTCGATAGTGGCTTCCATATCGTTGCCGTTGAAGCCGAGCCAGTCGTTGTAATAATCGCCAGCAACACCTTTTTTTCCGTCCATCAGGGCGATTTCGGCATTCTTGCTATAACGTTCCACGGGTGGCGTGATGAAAGTAGTGTTTTTGATGGGATGATACTCAAAGCAACGTACTGCTTCAAACGAACGTTCCTTTCCTTTTGCAAATGCCCTGACTTTCAGCGTACAAGACTGTTCAATCGTGAACGGATTCTTGTACAAGGCGGATTTTTCGTCAGGCTCGCTCCCGTCCAAGGTGTAACGGATTTCGGCCTTCGGTTCGACGCAACTCAGCGTAATCGTCAATGGCCCGTTGAAAATCTTATAGTCCTCATTCCCATTCATTTCCGCCTTGATTTCAGGGGTCGGAACCATAATTTCCGAGGCATCAGGCAACCTGGAGCGATACAACTCTATCGGGTCTTCCGTCTTCGTATCGAAAGCGCGAAGCAGCATCGTGTATTCATACACTTGGTTTTTAAGCACATACTTCTCATCCACGCCTGGACCGCAAGTCGCCGTGCCGATAGGAGCCACTTTGTAGTCAATATTCACCGTCAGGAAGTCGGTTGAATTCAGTTGTTTCATACGACGGGCTTCGGTCAGGTTGTCGTCGCTGTAGTTGTAGATGCTGAAATTGAAGGGTTCCGTCATTGTCACAAACAGCCCGACATCACCCTTTTCATTATCCAAGGCTATCCAGCGTGTATCGGCATGATTTCCATTGTCTTGAGGAACGACATGCAGCTCAAACAAATCCATTGATGCCACATTGTAATAGCCCATCTTGCCAGCTTCATTACGATCAGGATAGTTTTCCGCAGCTTTTCCAAAATATCTCAAATCTTTGAAATCAATATCCACAGGCGTACGGAACTGCATTCCTATTTTCGGGAATGATGTCACCGTCTCCATCGGCTGGACGCGGTTGGTAACAGTCACATTGCTGTTGCCATCAATGCGATAGAAGCTATTGACCACGATTTGAAGCACGTCCTGTGCATTGCATAGTTCCATTGTCATGTTGATGTATGCCGATCCGTCGTCCAATTTATCGGAATGCCACGAAGTAAGTCTGGCGGTCAGGTGCTGCAAGCCTGCCTTCTTCCAACGTGGTAAAGCCCAACCATCCACCTCATCATTCAAGGTGGGTGCACGCCAGAAGTTCTGCTTTAAATTACCACTTAACAACTCCTGATTCTCAAACTTATACGATGTCATTTCACCTGTCTCCATATCGAAAGTGATGTCGAAATTATCACCACTGAAATGGTAGCCTTTTTCGTCGCCTGTCAAAACAAGTCTTGCAGTGACCTTGCCTGCTTCCGGCAGCTGCTCCTTGTCGGCAGAGGGCCAATCCAACTTGAACTCATCGTATGCGATTTCAGTTCCCGCAGGAATCAACGGCTGGTTTTCTTTGGTTTTCACCGAAAAACGAATAAAAAACTCTTCGCCGGGATTGCCATAAATGCGCAACCGCTCAATGTTAATCTCTTGTGCACCAAAGGGTTCTATATCAAGGTTAATTTTGCCCTTCGCCAGCGTTTTTTCGGCAGAAAAGATGACATAATCGCAATCGAAAGCCGAGGCGTTGGTGAACGAAAGCAAGTTTTTGGCCTCGAACTTACCCCAAGTCAAGTCCTTGGCTTTAAACTTGATAGGCTGATAAACCTTCTTCACCTCGTCGGCGTGATGGTGAGGTAATCTGTCAGATCTAAGCACTCCATTGGCGCAAAAAGCATCGTCATCGCCCACGCCGTAGGCGTGGCCGAAGTCGCCACCAACGGCGTGCCAGTATATGCCTTCCTCGTCGGGGACAATGAAACTTTGGTCCACCCAGTCCCAGATGCAGCCGCCTTGCAGCTGCTCATTGGCCTCGATCACGTCCCAATAATCCTGCAAGCCGCCCATGCTGTTGCCCATCGCGTGGCAGTATTCCACCATGATAAAGGGACGATGATATTCACTATCAAGACCTTCATCTACAAAGCGTTGTAGGTATTTTGGACTGGCATACATCAAGCCTATGACATCGGTGTTGCGGTCGTAAATGGCTCTCTCGTAGGTCACGGGACGCGAGCTATCACGTTTCTTCATCCAGTCGTAGGTATATTCGAAATTCACACCATTACCGCACTCATTACCCATCGACCACATGATGACCGAAGGATGGTTCTTGTCGCGTTCGAGCATATTGCAGTTGCGCGACCATATCATCTGCTTGTATTGCGGGTCTTTGGCAAGGCTCTTTTCGCCATAACCTTGTGCGTGCGATTCGCAGTTGGCTTCGTCCCAAACATAGAGTCCGTAGCGGTCGCAGAGTTCGTACCAATACGGATCGTCGGGATAGTGGCAGGTGCGTACTGTGTTGATGTTCATCAGTTTCATCAACCACACATCTTCTTCCATCGCCTCACGCGAAATCACATGACCCGTGTAGGGGTCGTGCTCGTGGCGGTTCACTCCTTTTATTAATACGTATTTGCCGTTAATCAAAAGTTTGCCATCCTTGATTTCCGATGTGCGGAAACCGATGTAAGTATTCAGAGTTTCAAGGGGTTCTTCGTTTTTGTCTGCCAAGCACAAAGTCATCAAATACAAATTCGGACTTTCCGCCGACCACGGCTTCACCTTACCAATGTCACCCTCATCCTGCATGGAAACCTCGGCATAATAATAGCCGTCGTCAGCCTTCACAAAACGCAAATCGTTCAAAGATCTGGACATAAGAATTCGACTATCACCGTGCTGAATGGAAATATTCAATTTATTGTTTTTCTTTATCTTATCATTCTTACTTTGAAGCTTTACTTTCAGTTCAAAAGTACCGTTTTCATAGGTTTCGTCCAAGCCCGCATGAACCTCATAATCGTAAATGTTGAGTTGTGGTTTGGAGTAAAGTACCACATCGCGCTCAATGCCACTGATGCGCCAAAAGTCCTGGCACTCGAAATAGGAACCGTTGGAAAAACGGAACACCTTAACCGCCAGCGTGTTCTTCCCCACCTTCACGTATGGTGTGAGGTCGAAATCGGCGTTGGTCTTGGCATCTTCAGTAAAGCCCACGAATTGGCCGTTCACCCAAAGATAATACGCCGATTTCACCGCACCGAAGTTGATGAAAGTCAAACGGTTGCTCCAAGATTCAGGGATTTCGAACTCCGTCAGGTAGCAGCCTACGGGATTGTTGACCGTCGGGGCAAAAGGCGGCTCGTTAGGACGAAATTCGTTGTCTACATTGACGTAAATCGGTGTGCCATAGCCGTTTAGTTCCCAATTGCCCGGCACAGGGATGGTTCCCCAAGCAGAGGCATCGAAATCGGGCTTGTAGAAATCGTCGGGAGCTTTTGAAGGTGATTCCACCCAATAGAATTTCCAGTCGCCGTTCAGCAGTTGGGAATAGCCATTTTCCGTTGGTACGACATTGACACGCGGGTATAACCTGTTGATTTCGTATACATTGACATCGTTCCAAGCGTTCATTTCGGTTTCAGTTTGGGCTTGGAGGCAAACAAGAGCCAAGAGGCTAATCAAAGTTAGGATAGTTTTTTTCATTGGTAATTCATTTTTGAGCTTTAGCCGTCATTGCGATCGGAGCGTGGCAATCCAAGAATAAAATTCTCTGTCTGGATTGCTTCGTTCCTCGCAATGACGCAAAGCGTGTTATAATTTTTCACTTTCCAAGAGTATTCGGTCCTTGTCTGGAATCCGTTCCGACTTGTTCGACTTGCGGTCGAAATACACCACCACAGCATGGCAAAGTGTCTTTATTTCGCCTGATTTTGAGTCCTTTAGGCATTGTTCCATCTTGAAGCTGGAGTTGCCCATCTCTGTGACGCGACTCTCGCAAACAATGGGGTCATGGAACAAAACTGGCTTGCGAAAGTCGAGGTCTACGTGGACGAGGACATATTTGAATGAGAGCCAGTCGATTTTGGTTTGGAAGACGTGCTCGAAATAGCGGCTTCGACCCATGTCGAAGTAATTGCATTGTGACCCGTTATTGACGTGGTTGAAGGGGTCGAGGTCGCTCATACGGATTTGGATGGGGCAGGAAAACATAATTCTCGGTATTAGAACCGCAAAATTACAAGTTTTTCCTTATCTTTTTCATCTTTTTCAGCACATTCCTTTTCGCGGTGCGCAGTCCAGGCGAAAGATAATTGTCGTCCATCAACTCCAAGGTGGATTCCAACTCGGGAAGCAGTTCGGGAACGAGGCAACACTGGACGAAAGCTTGTTTCATGCACAATGAACGGATGCCATAAGGCTCTTCCAGCAAGGCCATGTGCTCAAGGCAGAAGTCGAGGTAATCGGAACGAAAACATTCTGAATCAAACGGTTGCCGTTCCAGAAGCACCATCATGATACGGCGTTTGGTGACGCTTTCGGTGTGCATGACGGCATCAATCAGTTCCAGTTGTTTGCTGTAGAGCCATTTATTGTCCTCCTCCGTGAAATGCGAGAAAATCCAAGCAGCGTTGCCGCCCGCCCTGCTCTCGTCGTCCATCATTACGCGGTACAGCTCTTCCTTTCGGGCATCGTTTTCCTTGCCCTGCGTATAGACACGAATCGCCTCGATGTCATTCATGTCGATGCGTTGGGAAAGAATAGTGAAAAGTGACATGGTTTCCATCGACTTTATAAATCCTTCCTCAAAAGAAACTGTCGGAGATGGAGGTGCAAAATGCCCTCATAATCGGTGTTTTCGTACAATTCATCCATCGAAACGACATATTTTGGATAATTGTCATTTATCAACTGTAAGTTGCCAAACTCACGCTTGACCGTCTCTTCCGATGCCAATTGATAGGCAGTCTGGACATAGATGACACGGTTTTGCTTTTTGGCCACGAAATCAATCTCTGTTTTCTGCAAATAGCCCACCGTCACCTCAAATCCAAGCCGCACAAGATGAAGATAAACAGCATTTTCAATGTTCTTCTCAATACTTTGCGCCAAACCACCTTGCACAAGTGAATTCCTGATGCCGATATCCTCAAAATAGAATTTGTCGTTGACCTCAAACAACCGCTTCCCATGAATGTCGTAACGACTCACCCGATGAATGATATAGGCGTTGCACAAATAATCCAAATAATTGAGAATGACCTTGGTTGACGAGTCAATCTGCTGGCTCTTCAGGTATTTTACAATGTTGGTCGCCGAAAAAGGTTTGCCTATGTTGTCGCTGACAAATCGCACAAGATTTTTCAGCAAAGGAACGTTGCGAATGTCCTCCCTTTCAACAATGTCTTTCAGAATAATGGTATTGTAAACGCTTTGCAAATAATCACTTATAAGCTCCTGTTCATCAAGGCTGATGCGACTCAATTGCGGCATCCCCCCATTGGTGAGATAGCTGATGAGGGCGCGGTTGCCGTCCTCCATCTTGTGGAAAACAAGGAACTCTGCATAATCAAGACTTTGGACATGGTACTCAATGCAGCGACCTGAAAGATAAGTGCTCAATTCACTTGACAGCATCTTGGCGTTGCTACCTGTAATCACAATCTCGCATGATTCACGGGAATGAAGGCTGCGCAAGGTCAATTCGAAACCTCTGATATTCTGCACCTCGTCAATGAACAAATAGTTGGTCTTTCCAGCCACGAGCCGACCGTCAACATAATCCGTCAATTCAATATTGGAACGGATAAAGCTGAAACGTTCATCATCCTTGTCAATATAAATAACATTGTTTGCATCAACAGAGCTTACTTTGTTGATAACTTGCTTCATGATGAAGCTTTTGCCCACCCTGCGTTGGCCTGTAAGAGCAATAATCAGTCCCTTACCAAAAAGGTGCTCCACTTTTTCCGTATAATCTGGTCTATCAATAATATCCATTTTCGAAATCTATATTATTTGAACGCACAAAAATACAAAAAATTTGTGGAGTATAGGCAACAAAATTGTAATTTTTGAATATTTCGTGACTTATAAGAAACAAAATCAATACTCAAAATGCGGAATCGGCAGCAGCTTGAACAGGTTCTTGGCATGCTTGTCGTCGATGCGGGCTTTGGTGTCGAGGTCTTCGCATATGCCGGTACGGATGTATTTGTCCAACACGGCGTAGGTGAAGCCGAGATTATCCTCGTCGCTCTTGTTGGTAAGGCCGTCGGACGGGGTCTTCTCCACCAACTCGATGGGCAGGCCCAACTCCTTTCCTATCGCCTTGACTTCCTGCACGGTAAGTCCTCCCAAAGGTGAGAAATCGCCGGCGGCATCGCCGTAGCGCGTCGAGTAGCCCACCCAGTCTTCGGAGAGGTTGCAGGTGTTGGCCACGCGCCCGTTCATTGATTGAGAAATAGCGTACAAAGTGCTCATTCTCAGGCGTGGCGGCAAGTTGATGACCGTTTGGCGGCTGACTTCGGTATCCAAAGTGCCGAGTTGCTCCTTCACAGCGGCCATTAATGTATTAAAGGTGTCGCCAATATTGACGCAACAGTGGCGGATGCCGAGATGGTTGATGAGTTTCATGCTGTCGTCAATGTCGGGTTGCACGCCATTGGGCATGGTCACGCCAATGACACGGTCCACGCCGAGCGCCTCGACACAGAGTCCAGCGACGACACTGCTGTCCTTGCCGCCTGAAATGCCGATGACGGCGTTACAGCCCTTGCCATTTTGCTCGAACCAGTCCCTAATCCATTGAACCACTTGGTCTTTCACTTGTTTTGCGTTGAATTCCATGATGCTTTCGTTTTGATGTTTGACACTTAATGAGCGCAAAAATAAGGCTTTTTTCGCTTTTCGGGTCAAAGCGTGAGGTTTTTTTGCTTACTTTTGCGACTATAAAACCAACGAAATGAAAAAAGCACTTACCCTTTTTACAACCTGTATCTTGTTGAGCCTTAGTCTTTCAGCCCAATTCGGCACACAATTCGACAACTCAGGCTTCGAGGAATGGACTACCCGACAGACGAAATCGGTTGTCGAGCCTGTACACTGGCATTCGGGCGGCACAGCGACAGGCACTTTCGCGGGTTTCCTTTCGAATCAAGTCGAATCTTCAACACAAACTAGACCTGGCTCGACGGGCAGCAAAAGTGTCCGCATCTTCCCTACCAGTGTGTTGGGCATTACCGCCAACGGCAACATGACTAACGGGCGCATGAATGCCGGCAGCATGTCGGCGACGGGCTCAGGCAACTACAATTACACACAACGCTCTGAAAGCGCGTACAATACGCCTATCAGTGCCGTCCCCGATTCTATCGCCGTTTGGGTCTGTTTCCGCAGCGAGAGTAGCACACAAAAGGCTCAACTCCGTGCCATTGTGCATGGCGACGCCGACTACAAATTCATCGCCGACGGTACTGAGGAACCCGCCAACATGCTCGTTGCCTCGGCACGCCGTTCCTTTACTCGCACTTCCACGGCCAACGGTGCTTACAATTGGACAAGGCTAAGTGTGCCTTTCGTCAAGGATGGGCCTTGCAATGATCCCCGTTACATCCTGTTCACCATCACCACCAACGAAATACCCGGTCAAGGTAGCACCAACGACGACCTTTTCGTTGACGATATCGAGTTGATTTACAACCCCGACCACATCGATGAAAACGAAAACCTTTGCGAATTGTCGCCCAATCCCATTCTCAAGCGACTTGACATCCACACGTCAGCGACCATTCAAGACATCCACATCTACGATATGCATGGACACCGCGTCCGCAGCATGTCGCCCAATACCAACCAACTGAGCCTCGACCTCAGCGACCTTCCTTCAGGCTCGTATCTCATACAACTGGACTTTGGCCAGCACAAAGTCACCAAACGCATTGTGAAGATTTGATTTTTTCGTAATTTTACCCAATCAACCCTAATTGAGACCATGTTCCAGAAACTCAGACAATTCAAGGTCCTGCACCCTTTTACAGCGCTGATGCTGATTGCCATTGCGGTGAGAATCATCGTGGTGATTTTCGTTCCGGGCTTCGGCTCCAACCGCGAATTGCAGCACCCCACCCTTTTCATCGGCTTCTTAGACAAAGTGAAATCGCTGTTCGGCGTTGGGCAAAGCCAAGGCATGATGTTGCTTAGCCGAGCACTTTATGCCACGGTCTCGCTTTTCACGGTATCGATGGTGTATCGCCTCTGCGACCTTATCTCTAATAAGCAGAACGCTTGGCTTTTGGCGCTTATTCCTGCCTTTAGTTGCGTCATGCCATCATTCGGTATCATCGAGAACGCCAGCGCGTTTTTGGGACTTCCTTTGCTACTTTATGGCGCCAATGTGGTGTTGCGGCAGGAAGTTTTGAGACAAAATAACCTCAACGAGAACGTCCATCGTACCTCGTTCCTGATCGCTGGCCTCATGCTTGGATTTGGCATCTGCGTTTGGTACGAAAGTGCTTTCATTGTCATCAGTATCTTGCTGATTCTCTGCCTGAAGCGAAATTTCAAAGGTGCCCTGATGACCTTCATTGGCCTAGTCATTTCAATTGCCTTCGTTTGGGTCTTGCTGCTGGTTTTGAATGTGAATCCTTGGAATTACATTAGGTTATGACCCAAGAACAAGCCCGACAGCGCATCGCCGCACTGAGCGAAGAATTAGAGCAGCACAACTACAATTATTATATCCTCGCCAAACCCACCATCAGCGACTATGAGTTCGACATGAAGTTGGAGGAGTTGGCACGTTTAGAGAAGGAATTTCCCGAGTTTCTGTCGCCCTCATCGCCTACCCAACGCGTGGGTGGCGGCATCACGAAGGAATTTAAGACGATAGAGCATCGTTATCCAATGCTCTCGTTGTCAAATTCATACAGCCGTGAGGAAATCGAGGAGTTTATCAACCGCATCAAAAAAAGCATTGAAGGCGAACTGGAGTTTTGCTGCGAGTTGAAGTTTGACGGCCTGAGCATCAGCTTGCAATACGAAAATGGGTTGTTGGCGCGCGCTGTAACCCGTGGTGACGGTACCCATGGTGACGACGTGACTACCAACGTGCGCACCATCCGTACCGTGCCACTCAAACTGCACGGCGACTTTCCCGAGTTTTTCGAGATGCGCGGTGAAATCGTGATGCCTTTCGAGAGTTTCAACCGACTGAACGAAGCTCGCGCCGAAGCTGGAGAAGACTTGTTTGCCAACCCGCGCAATGCCGCCGCCGGGACGCTTAAGTTACAGGATTCCAAGGAAGTAGCCCGACGTCGCTTGGACAACTATTGCTATTACATGATGATGGACGGCCTCGAAATGCGCTACCAAACCCATTACGAAAGCCTGATGGCGGCGCGAAAATGGGGCTTCAACATCTCCAATTTCATCGCCTTGTGCAAGACCACAGAAGAGATTTTCGAGTTTATCGACTATTGGGACGAAAAACGCCATGAACTGCCTTTTGCCATTGACGGTATTGTACTGAAAGTCAATAGCTACGCACAGCAAAGAGCTTTAGGTTTCACGGCCAAATCTCCGAAATGGGCCATCGCTTACAAATTCAAGGCCGAGGAGGTGGAAACCGAACTGCAAAGCGTTGATTTCCAGGTCGGACGGCACGGAACCATTACGCCTGTGGCCAATCTTGCACCCGTGCAATTGGCTGGCACGACTGTAAAACGCGCCACTTTGAATAATGAGGACTTCATCCGTCAGTTTGACTTGCATTATGGCGACACCGTCACCGTTGTGAAAGGCGGCGAAATCATCCCAAAAATCATCGGCGTGAACATGGACAAGCGTCAAACAGGTGCAAAGCCTGTCGAGTTTGTCAAGATTTGCCCCATTTGTGGAACGCAACTTGTTCAGAACGAAGGCGAAGCGGCTTGGTATTGTCCCAACAGCTCGGGTTGCTCTCCACAAATCAGAGGTCGCATCGAGCATTTCATCGGGCGCAAGGCCATGAACATCGAGAGCCTTGGCGAGGGTAAGGTGGAGTTGCTTTATGAAGAAGGTCTAGTGCGTAATGTCGCTGATTTATATGACCTTACCTACGAAAAACTCTATGGTTTGGAGAAAGTCATCACTATTGAGGACGAGTTCAGTCTGATGCCCGTGGCCACGCGCAAGGTCAGCTTCAAGGAAAAGACCGCACAGAACATTTTGGATGCTTTGGAGAAGTCAAAGTCAGTGCCGTTTGAGCGGGTGCTTTTTGCATTGGGAATCAAGTTTGTAGGCGAGTCGGTGGCCAAAGTGTTGGCCAAGGCTTTGCACGACATTGACCACATTATTAGTGCCTCCGTTGAGGAAATGACCGAAATCAACGAAATCGGCGAGAAGATTGCCCTTTCAGTGCGCACTTTCTTCGACGACGAACGTAATCTTGAAATTGTCAACCGACTGAAACAGGCTGGTTTACAGTTTGCTATGGCCGAGCAAGCCATTTCCGAAAAGGAACAAGTCTTGGCTGGAAAAACCTTCGTGGTCAGCGGCGTGTTCACACACTATTCCCGCGACGGCATCAAGGAAACCATCGAGGCCTACGGCGGCAAGAACGTCGGCAGCATTTCCGGCAAGACCGATTATGTTTTGGCTGGCGACAAAATGGGTCCCGAAAAACGGAAAAAGGCTGAATCATTAGGTATTCCCATCATTACCGAAACTGAGTTTGAGGCTATGATTGGGGTAAAACGGGAAGCGGAAGAAACAGGATTGTTGTTTTAAAACACCGCCTTCAGCCGCCGCATCGCCTCCTCCACTGTTGCCCTCGGACAGGCCAAATTAATGCGGAAGAAACCACTACCATCAACACCGAAATCCTTCCCCCGATTGAGACCCAACTGAGCTTCTTGCGTCATCTTGCGCCAAAGCTCTTCCTCAGAAAGACCGTAACCGTTGAAATCAAGCCACATCATGTAGGTGGCCTGCGGTTTGCTGAACACCACTTTGGGCAGATTAGCAGTGAGGAAATCGGAAACGTAGTCGATATTACCCTGCACATAGTCAAGCAATTGAGCAAGCCATTCATCGCCATAGGTCATGGCGGCCTGCGTGGAGACCTTGCCGAAAATGTTGCCCAATTCGGCCTCCATCGAATGAACGTAGTCGTTGAACCGCTGGCGCAATTCGGGATGCGGAATGATGGCCGTGGAAGTGGCCAATCCCGCAAGGTTGAAGGTCTTAGAGGCCGCGTGGAAGGTGATGCTGTTCAAGGCGTATTGGTGACCCAAAGTGGCAAATGGCGTGTGCTTATAGCCAGGCAATACCAAGTCGCAGTGGATTTCATCGGAAATGACGAGCACATTGTTTTTCAGACACATCTCGCCCAACAAAAGCAGCTCGTCCTTTCGCCAGCAACGTCCCACGGGGTTGTGTGGATTGCAGAGAATCAGCATCTTGGCTGTTTTCACTTGCTTTTCGAGTAGCGAAAAATCCATCTCGTAGCCATCTGCACCTCTATTAATTAAGGTGTTGCAGACCAGCTTGCGTCCATGGCTCGTGGCGGCGTGATGGAAGGGCGGATACACCGGCGTCTGAATGATGATTTCGTCGCCAGGTTCGGTAAAGGCCATCACGGCCATGTTGAAGCCGCACACCACGCCCGGAGTAAACGACATCCACTCTTGTTTCACATCCCAATGGTGACGGCGTTTCAGCCAGCCCATAATCGACTGGAAATAAGCGTCATCCTTGAAATGATAGCCATAAACGGGGTGCTCAGCGCGTTGCATCACGGCCTCGCGGACGAAGTCGGGCGTCTCGAAATCCATGTCGGCCACCCACATCGGAAGCACGTCGGGATTGCCGAAGACCTGTTTTCGTAAATCATACTTAACGCAGTTGGTATCAGCGCGATGGATTATCTTGTCAAAGTCGTATTTCATCGTATCGAAAAGTTTTGGATTGCAAAGATGAGAAAAATTTCGCTCCATTTCGACTCGGATAAGGAAAAAAGCCGTATTTTTGCAGCCACTTAAACGGAATTGTTCTTTAGTTTCTTGGGGGAGTCGCATAGTGGCAATTGCAACAGACTGTAAATCTGTCCGGGAATCCGTTCGGTGGTTCGAGTCCACCCTCCCCCACACCATGACGAGTCAAAATAATGGCTCGTTTTTTCATGGAATGTTATTCCAAAAGAAAAAAACATACAAATTTCGACCAAAAAGTTGTTTGCGTTTTTTATTTACCTATTTTTGCAACAATCAAATAAGTGAGTTATGCAAATTTTCGTAGCTAAATTGTCGCCTAAGACTACAAAAAATGAATTAAAGGACCTGTTTGCCCAGTTTGGTGAAGTCACCTCGTGCAAGGTGATCATGGACCATGAGACTGGCCTTTCAAAATGTTATGGATTTGTGGAGATGCCCAACGAGAACGAGGCTTATAAGGCCATCGTTGAGACCGACGAGACCGTTTTCATGGGTAGCGAGCTTCAAGTCAAGAAGTCGCGCCCACAAGCCACTCCCACCAAGCCGGTGAAACGCGACAAACCGCGTCATTTCTCTCCGAGACAAGAAAACCATACCGAAACGGAACACATTGAATCTGAGTATATTGAAACAGAAAACTCTAACCCGATTTGATTTTTTTGTTCAAAGGGATTGCCTATTGGAAAACTTTCACTAATTTTGCAGCCGTAAAATGATGGTCTGGTAGCTCAGCTGGATAGAGCAACAGCCTTCTAAGCTGTGGGTCTTGGGTTCGAATCCCAACCGGATCACATCAAAAAAGGAACGACTTGCGAGCCGTTCCTTTCTCTTTTTCAGCGATTTAAGGTTTATTCTTCCGTCAGGTCGACGATTTCGGCTTCGGGAGCGTTCTTCATCACTGAGGCGATGCCGTTCTTCATGTTGGTCTCGCTGGCATACATCTGGCTTGAGCCGATGACTTGGCCGTTGGTGGCCATCAGGTTGAAGTAAGGCTTGCCGTTGGTGGCGACTTTGGTCTCGAAACGCTTCGTTTCCTGACAGTTTTTCTTCACCGATTCCACACCGTTGAGGCAGGAAGCCTTGGTCTTGTAGCCCTGGCTGGTGAGGATGACTTGGCCGTTGGTGGCCTTC
>CAMZEK010000030.1 GCA_947305795.1 uncultured Bacteroidales bacterium
TTTGTGAGTTTGGGTTGGCCACCATGTTGGCGGGTTCCCAATGGAAGCTGAAGGTTCCCGCGCCGCCGGAGCCGTTGAGTTGTGTCGTGCTGCCATAGGGGATGGTCTGGTCGGGTCCGGCATTGGCGACAGGGTTGGCGTACACGGAGACGCTTTTTGTGATGTGGTTTGTGCAATGGCCGTTGCCGCAGCTGACGTTGAGTGAGACGTTGTAGGTGCCGGGGTTGTCGTAGGTGTGTGCTGGGTTCTGCTGAGTGGAAGTCTGCCCGTCGCCGAAGTTCCATTGGTAGGTCATCTGTTGCCCTGAGGGGTTGGTGGTGGAGGTGCTGGTGAACTGGGTGGGGCTGCCTTGGCAGACGGTAGTGAAGTTGAAGTTGGCGGTGGGCTGGGGATAGATGACGACTTCAGTGGTGGCAGTGGTGGATTGGTTGCCTACGGTAGTAACGCAGGTATAAGTTCCAGCCATGTTCATGGTGCAGTTGGGACGAGTGGGATTCTGTTGGGTGGAAGTGAAGCCCCCTGGACCTGTCCAAGAGTAAGAAGCACCGTCTTGCGCATTGACTGTCAAATGGATAGTTTGACCTACGCAATAAGGTCCGTCATTGCTAGCTATACCAGGGAGAATGCCGCAGTCAGTTTCACCAGGACCGCTATTTGCTACCTTGGAGAAGGAGACATCAGTGGCACCAGAAGACCATTTTGTAATTACCATGATATAATACTGGCCTACTTGAGATGATGCAGGGATAGTACACTCTTGAACTGAATTGTACGGAGAATCGCAATCAATAATCTTGTCTGCAGTGAGTTGGCTTGTACAGGGAGTGTTAGGATCTGAAAAGGGACCCCAAGCACAAAAGTCCAAATCATTGTTGTTAGTATTGGTTATTCGGATAGTAAAAGTTCCACCGACTGCAATTTTCATGTGAAACCAAAAAGGAGGCCTTTGCGTGAAAGAAGACATGCAACCGTAGTTAGGTCCAGGTTCGCATACGGTTCCTGGATTGGCATCTATATGGAATGAGACGACATCAGTGGTGCAAAAAGGATCGGATGTAGCACAGGTCTGATTCCCGTCTCGGTTGACTGGATTCTCGATGAGCATCTGTCTGAAAAGCAATACAAAAAGGTCTTGAGGCAAATTTTCTTTCCAAAAAGTAAAAGTGGCACCTTGTGTTTCCTTGTCAGCTATCTGATAGGCTCTAAACTCATCGTCAATATCGGCTTTCAACCTATCATAATAAATCTGCAATTGGCTGTCGCTCCATTCATTGATTGCTGAAACAATCACGGAATTGTTGTCTTCATCAACGGAATAAATGAGGTTGTCGTCATTAGCTAAGGCTGCCAATGTACAATATCGCAACTCAGGGTTGCTGATTCTAGCGATCTCGATTTCAATACGGTGGTTGTTGACAGTTTGCGCCCATTGCTTCATCGGGATGAAAGCCATCATTAAGGCAACAATTATGATTTTCCTGAATCTATTCATTTTAATGAAGTATATATTAAGGGGGCAAATATAAGCATTTTCTGTTATTGGTGAGAAAAATCGACTAAAAAACGAAAAAAAAGTGCTTAAAATTGTTTTTGGCAGTAACAGAAAAGGAGCCGAAAAGCTTCGACTCCTTAACAGTAGTCCCGTTGGGATGGCATGTCAGTAAGCAAGCGACGTGAGCCTTTGTTCTCACGCGTGCGCAATTGGTGTGCCCTTGGGTTTTAGAATGGTCCACCACCTGTCCAAGTGATCTGCTTGGTGAAGGTCGGTGTCTCGGAGTCTTCGTAATATTCAATGGTGGCGGAACCATCCTTGCCATCATTGAAGAGGTAGACGAGCATCGAGACGAGTGTGTTTTGGCGTTGTGCTTCTATGATGAAACCATCTGTTTGTTCGGTAACGACCCAGCCGTTGTTGATACTCGTTACGGGGCCTACGTTGCCCGTGACTTTTACCTTTAGGCTCTTCCCGAGAGGCGTAATGGCTGCCACTACGCTGGGTGTGCCGTCAAACTGCGTTACGTCTTTTACAAGGATGTTGGGCACTTCACCACCAGGACCTGTCTCTGGGGCGGGAGAGGCTACGTCGGGATAGATGAAATCGGTGACCAATTCCTGGTGTGCGGCTTGAAACAGAGCGATATAGGACTCGAAGTTGGGGATTTCCACGTTTAGGCCGAGTCCGGAATAGTAATTCTGGATACGTTGCCTGATGTACGTCTGGTTTTGTAGTGAGATATTATGGAGCAGCGTATCAACCAAAGCTTGGTCATTGACGGCACCGTCGGCAGCGAAGTCGTTGGAGAGGCTGGTCATGAGCCAGGTCAGTTCGGCGGGAAGGGTGGGAACCACCGCAATGTTGTTGGATGGCCTTTGAAGGATGATGGAGAAGGCGAGCAGCATGGCGTTGTAGTCGCCTTGCGAGGCGATGGACATCTGTTCGAAGCCTTGATTGAAATGCTCGGTCACGCCGAGAAAGTCTTGAAATTCACCCTCGGCTTGTCGTTTGGCATCAGAAAAACTCTTGCCTTGTCCGACGAGGGTTTCGATGCGGGCCTTGGTGATGTGGGTCAGCACGTTGATGTTGACGGTCTCGTCATTAGTCAGGTCGGCGAGGGCTTGCAGAGTGATCTGTGCCGACGAGAGTTGACCAAGTACTTCGTTGAAGTAGAAACCATTGCCGGAGAGCAATGCCCAATCCGATGCCATCTCAATACTGTTAAGGCTGAAACTGCCGTCGTCGGAAGTGATGGAGGTGGTAAACGACTTGCCCGTCTGTCCGAGGTTTTGGTTGAGCTCGTTAACAGTGATGGTGGTGCCGGTAACGAAAGGACCTTTCTGCACCTTGCCCGAAAAGGAGAAAGAGCCACCTGTCTTCTCTTTAGTGCAAGAAGTGATGGCTAACATTCCGATGAGTGCAAGACTCAAAACTGTGATTTTTGTTTTCATATCGCTTAAAATTTAAGGGTTATTGTTTTGGAACATTATTTGTCGCAAAATTATAAACTATTTCTCCTACAAAAACGATTTGTCAAGCCTTTTTTGGCTTTGTCTATCAATTTATAAAAAGACGAGTTTTCTAAGTAGTTGTATTTTAATCTGTTGCAGGAATGAAGACTTTTGACTGATTTTGCTTTGTCTATGAAACTACCAGAACAAATGTAAAAAAAAAGCCGCCAAACGGCAGCTCTTTTTGCTTTTGCCAGTCCCGTAGGGACGGCATGTCAGTAAGCAGACGACGTGAGTCTCTGCTCTCACACGCGCGTAGCACTCACACGACTCCAGTAAATCCCATAAACGCCATGGCCAAAATGCCGGCGGTAATCAGGGCGATAGGCGTGCCCTTCATGCCCTTAGGCGGCTCCATCAGGTCGATGTGTTCGCGGATGCCGGCGAAGATGACCAACGCCATGGCAAAACCGAGCGCGATGCCCACGGCATAGATGATGGACTCACCAAGGCTCAGCATGTGGGCCACACCGCCATAATTGAACTCCTTCGTGACAACGGTCAGAGCCACGCCAAGCACGGCGCAGTTGGTCGTAATCAGAGGGAGGAACACGCCCAAGGCTGTGTACAGCGACGGGCTGATTTTCTTCAAGATAATCTCCACCATCTGCACCAAGGCGGCGATGATGAGGATGAAGGCGATGGTCTGCAAGAAGGTCAGCTTCAAGGGAATCAGGATGTACTGGTTCGTCAGCCATGTCACGAGGGTGGCCAAGGTCATAACGAAGATGACGGCGGCGCCCATACCTAATGCAGTGGAGGTCTTCTTAGAGGTGCCCAGGAAGGGGCAGATGCCCAGGAACTGGGAGAAGATCACGTTGTTGACCAAGATGGTCGATAAGATAATGATGAGGTATTTCATGGCTTAGTGACTTTCTTTTTTGAGTTTGTTGACGATAGCGATAACGAAGCCGAGGCAGATGAAGGCGCCGGGAGGCAGGATGAACACCAGGATGTTGGCCGTCTCGGGCAGGATGGTAAGACCGAAGATGGAGCCGCTGCCGAGGAACTCACGGATGCAGCCCAACAGCGTCAGGGCGAGGGTGAAGCCCAAGCCCATGCCGAGGCCGTCGAGGAACGAAGGCCACACGGGGTTCTTCGAGGCGAAAGCCTCAGCGCGACCCAGCACGATGCAGTTCACCACGATGAGGGGGATGAACAAGCCGAGGGTCTCATAGATGTCGGGCACGTAGGCCTGCATGACGAGTTGCACCACCGTCACAAACGAGGCGATGACCACGATGAAGCAGGGGATACGCACCTTGTCGGGGATGAAGCCCTTCAGCAAGGAGATGAAGATGTTCGACAGCACCAGCACGAAGGTGGTGGCCAAGCCCATCGACATGCCGTTGATGGCGCTGGTAGTCGTTGCCAAGGTCGGGCAGCAGCCCAACAGCAGCACGAGAATCGGGTTCTCTTTGACGAGGCCCTTGGTAAAGGTTTGCAGATGGTTACTCATTGCTTTGTCCTCCTTCCGTTTCATTGTTCTCCTCAGCGGGGGCCTCTTCCATAACGGGAGCTTCTTCCTCGACGGGAGCGTTGTTCATGAATTGTGCCTTGTTGGCCATGAAGGCTTGGTAAGCCTTGTCCACCGCCTTTGTAAATGCTCTAGAGGTGATGGTGGCCGCAGTGATGGCGTCGACATCGCCGCCGTCCTTACTAACGGTCAGCTTGTATGATGCGGGGTTCTTGTCGACGAACTGGTCCTTGAATTTTCCTGTCATGTTGGCGCCAAGGCCAGGGGTTTCGGCGTGCGATAGCACCGAAGTGCCTTTGATGGTGCCGTCGGCGAGGAAGCCGACCATCATATCAATCTTGCCACCGAAGCCGCCTTCGCTGGTCTTCACAGCAGCGCCTTGGAAGTTACCGTTGGTGTCGTAGGCAAGGTTGCAAGGAAAGGTCAGCGTGGTGCCTTCGTAGTCATAACTCAGTGTGTCAGCCTTATAGGTGATTTCGCCTTCCAAAGGTAGCACGGCTTGGATGGCTGCTTCATTCTTTTTTTGGTCCACTTCGGCGATGGTGTCTTTGGTCATGCCATAAACAAGGCCGAGGAGTCCGCCCGAAACCGCCGTGATGACGAGCAGGGCGACGACCATATTAATTAAGGTGGATGGTTTCTTTGCCATGGCGTTTACTTTTTAGCAGGTTTGACGACTCCGAAAACTTGCGGCTTGAAGGCCTTGTTGATGAGCGGCGTGAGGGCGTTCATGATGAGGATGGCAAAGGAAACGCCTTCGGGATAGGCACCCCAAAGACGAATCACCACCGTAATCACACCCACGCCAAATCCAAACAGGATCTTGCCTTGCGTGGTCATGGGGGTGGTCACCATGTCGGTTGCCATGAAGAAGGCACCGAGGATGAGACCGCCGTAAATCAAGTGATACCACGGCGCGATGAAGTTGGCCGGATTGATGAGGTGGCAAATGCCGGTAAAGATGAACACGGTGATCAAAATGCTCAGCGGCGTGGCAATGTCAATGACCTTGCGGGCGATGAGGTAAATCGCGCCAAGTAGCAGGGCAGCAGTGCACATCTCACCGAAAGCGCCGCCTCGATTGCCTAGAATCATGTCAATGAACTGCATGTCACCGGCTTCTGCCAACGACCCGATGCCGGATTCCTTCAGGATGCCGAGAGGGGTGGGACCCGTGACAGCATCGGTGAAGAAACCTGCTTCAAAGATGGGCGCTGCCTTGGGCCAGGTGGTCATGGCAGTTGGGAACGACACGAGCATGAACACACGGCCTACCAAGGCCGGGTTGAAGGGGTTCTTGCCCAAGCCGCCGAAGGCCATCTTGCCGATGCCAATGGCGACGATGCTGCCCACGATGACCATCCAAATGGGAAGGTTGGCAGGCACGTTGAAGGCCAAGAGCAGACCCGTCAGCGCGGCAGAACCGTCGTTGATGGTCAAAGGCCCCTTGATGAGGAACTTCTGAATGAGCCATTCGGTCAGCATACAGGCCGCCACCGAAATGAGGGTCAGCCTCAAGGCATACCAGCCGAAATAATAAATCGCCACAAGCAAGGCGGGGACCAAGGCGAGAAGCACACGGTACATGATTTTCTGCGTGTTTTCCGTCGAGTGCACATGCGGCGAACCGGATATTGTGTATTTGTTCATTGTTGAAATGTTTATCGTTTTATTGTTGAATTGTTGTGTTGTGTAGAGACGTACGGCCGTACGTCTCTACAACAACAATCATTTTTGATTACGTGCACGTATGATGGCCCCTGTTTTGGCCTTGCCGTAGCGGATGTAGTCCAGCAGCGGGATGTTGGCGGGACAGGTGAACTCGCACGAGCCACATTCGATGCAGTCCATGATGTGGTTCGTTTCCGTTTCGTCGAAGTTGTTCTGCTTGGCCAATTTGTGAAGCAGGAACGGTTGCAAGCCCATCGGGCAGGCAATGGCGCAACGACCACAACGGATGCAGTTGGTCTGATGACGGTCTTGGGCCTCGTTAATGGTCATCAGGAGGATGCCCGAGGTGCCTTTGATGCACGGGAAGTTGGTGACCGACACCGACTTGCCCATCATCGGGCCGCCATTGATGACATCGGTGATGCCTTCGGGCAGACCGCCAGCGGCCTCGATGAGGAGGTCGGCAGGCGTGCCGAAACGCACTCGGAAGTTGCCCGGCTTCTTGACCGATTTGCCCGTCACGGTGACGATGCGCTCAATCAAGGGCTTGTTCTTTTGGACAGCCTCATAGATGGCGTAAGTCGAAGCCACATTGACCACGACGCAACCCGTTTCAATAGGCAGTTTGCCTGACGGCACCTCGCGTCCCGTGATGGCCTTGATGATTTGCTTTTCACCACCTTGAGGATATTTTGTCTTTAAGGGTTGCACCTCGATGCCTTTGTAAAGGTCGCGGTGCTCATTGATGGTCTTGTCGAGCAACTCAATGGCTTCCATCTTGTTTTCCTCGATGCCGATAATGCCCTTGTCGGTATTGACGGCCTTCATCAGGATTTTCACGCCGACGAGGAATTCTTGCGTTTTCTCCAACAGGAGGCGGAAGTCGCAGGTGAGGTAAGGCTCGCATTCGGCGGCATTAATAATAATGTATTCGGCTTTTTTGCCTTCGGGGACCATCAACTTGACGTGAGTGGGGAAGGTGGCGCCGCCCATGCCGACGATGCCGCACTCCTTCACCTTGTCGATGATTTGCTTGGAATCCAACTTGATGTCGGTGAGAAGTTCATCCGTCTGGATGACGCCTTCGACCCATTCGTCTTGGTCTTCACGATCGATGAAAACGGCGGGTTTGTAGTAGCCCGTATGGTCCATCACGACATCGATTTTGGCAACGGTGCCAGTGGCGGGTGAGTGGACGTTGGCCGAGACGAAACCTTTGGCCGTGCCGATGAGCTGACCCGTCAGCACGCGGTCGCCTTTGTTGACGATGCATTCAGCCGGTGCGCCAAGGCATTGTCCGAGTGGGACGATGATTTGCTTGGGCATCGGGAAGTCTTGTATGGGCTGGTGTGCCGAGAGTTTGTTCTCTTCAGGATGCACGCCGCCTCTTGGGAAAGTCTTTAACGGGTTCATGCTGTGACGGTTTTTTCGGGTTGGACTTCAGTTTTGGCCTCCACGGGTTGTGCTTCAGGTTTCGGTTGAGGCTTCACAACCGGTTCTGCACCTTGCAAGGCAGGAGTTTCTGGCTTGGGTGCGGGGAAGTTGATGGCGTGGATGCTGCCTCTCGGGCACACTTTGGCGCACTTGCCGCAAGCCTTGCACTTGGCCGGGTCGATGTAGGCGAGGTTGCCGCGCATCTCAATGGCCTCAAAGGGGCATTCCTTCAAGCACTTTTGGCAACCGATGCAGCCCACCGAGCAGTTCTTGACGACCAAAGCGCCTTTGTCGGTGTTGGAGCAGCATACGTAAACGCGACGGTCTTTCTTGCCGCGAGGGCGCACTTCGATGATGCCACGCGGGCAGGTTTTGGCGCACACGCCGCAGCCCACGCACTTGTCGGGGTCGACGACGGGCAGACCCGTCTCTTTGTCGATGTGCAATGCGTCGAAGTTGCACTTCTTCACGCAGTCGCCGAGGCCGAGGCAGCCTTTCGAGCAGCCGCCTTCGCCCGCATAGAGCGTGTTGGCGAAAGCACAGATGTCGGCGCCTTCGTAATGCACTTTGGAGGGTGAGTTCTGGCAACTGCCGTTGCAGCGCACCACCGCAATCTTAGGCTCGAAGGCGGCGGCGGTTAGTCCGAGGACGGCGGCCACCTTGCCCATGTCGGTGCCAGGGCAGGCCAAGCCGTCGATGTTGCCTTTTTCGGCGGCTTGCTTCACGCAGGCCTCGGCCAAGGCACGACAGCCCGCGAAGCCGCAGCCACCGCAATTGGCGCCAGGCAGACAAGCCTCCGCTTCGTCAATCAATGGGTTCTCCTCGACCTTGAACTTCTGTGCCACGAAGTACAGAACCACGGCGAGCAAGCCGCCCAAGATTCCGAGAACCGCAAGGGAAATAAATAAAGTGTTACTCATTTAATAATAGAATTTTGAGTTTGTTTTCGATTTAAAGAACTTGCAAAAATACGGAATCTCCTTTTTTTGACAAAGGAAAAATTTCGTTTTTTCAAAGTCCATGTCATTGACAACGTCAAATGCAGGCTTTTTATGCTTACCAATCCCAATTATAAAACCCAGTACTTGAGGCTGTACTTTTGACTACTTTCCTTCTGATCACGTTATTATGGTTGATGACGGTGACCACATAAACGCCCGCTGCCTTGCCTACTAAGGAATAGGGCACGACGCTGCCTTCCAAATTAGTGTCAACGTTGAGACGACCGATGAATTGTCCCAAATAGTCATAAATCAGAATGATGGCTTCGTCTTGCATACCATAGAGCACGATGTTGAAGTCGCCTTGTGTGGGGTTGGGGTAGATGATTACATCTGGTAGAGCGTCGTGGTTGATGAAGAGGCTACGCTCGATGAATCCGCATTCGGTGTAAACCCTCACTTTCAGCGTGGCAGTACCTGGTGAATAGATGTCTACCGAGCATTTGGGCGAGTCGGGCGAGGAGTTGAGAATCCAAGGTACGTCAAGGCTCCAATCGTAGCCAAAGCAGCCTTCAACAGGGTCGATGCTATAGGTGTATGTGCCTGCGGTCTGATAATAGATGAGGCTTTCTCCGTGGATTTGGCTGACATAAGGTGTATGATGGATAGTAAGATAGAGGTCTATCACAGTGTCGCAGCCTGTGCTCCCTGCGGCAATCTGTTCATAGTGGCCACTTTGTGTGTAACTTATCCCATAGAAAGACACGGAATCGCATCCTATGAGAAAGACTTCGCGTTTATTAATGGAATCTAAACTGAGGTTGAGCGTAACTAAGCTGTCGCAACCGTGGATGGAAGAAAGTAGCTGTTGATACATTCCTGGCTCGGTGTAGGTGATGCCATTCCAAATGTAGTCGGTGCAAGTGGTAATATTGAACGAAGTTTCGTAGTTTGGCCAAACGCTGATACCAGCGACATTACTGTATACGATGCCGAAAGAGTTAGAGGCAAAATAACGGAGATACCAGCCGTTGTGATTGAAGCCAATAGGCTCGCCATTGTATGCGATGGGATTGCTGAAATCTGGTGTCGGGCTGAGCTGCCAGCCTTGGGATGTGGCATATTGGGTTTGTGGGACTTGAAGATACAAACTTTCGTTGGCACATACAGTTTCAGGAACATTGATGTTGCCAACAATGGGCGGGTCTTCCACAAATACGAGGTTCTTTACGGCTCTAACGCGGCAATACATCGACTTGCCGTAGCGGAGAAAATGTCCTGCGCGAATATTTGCTGTTGGGGCGCAACTCAAGGCAAAGGCTTCGTTGGCATTGGCTTCCGAACTTGACCAATAGTTGTCTTTTGCCAACGTAGTGCCATAAGTTTGCAACTTGTCTTCGATGAAGGCTAAAGCACCAAAGAGTTTTGAAAGTTGGCCAGCAGTGGGCAGATACCAACCACGTTCAAAATCAACAAGTTTAGCTGCTATGCTTGAATTCGTTTCATGGCTGCGTATGTAGCCTGTGTTGTCGTATCCGCTGGTTTCGTCAAGCAGGGCACCGTATGGTGTGGAACAGGTTTGGTCAATGAGTCCTGGCACATTGCCGTTATTGCCCCACTGGGCATGATCAGCGACATCGTTCAGCGCGACCATCCAGCCGTCAGTTTGGTCGGGATTGATGTAAAACAAAATGCCCTGGCTGCCATCATCGTTGGTAATGAGGTCGCCCACATGATAGGTAGGATGTGTTGGATTGGGGATGTCAAAATCCCTGATTTGACGCACGGCAATGCCATTGGGTGGATAGTTCACATGGTTGTCTTTCACATAGTCGCCGAGACTGCCGCCACTGTTCATGTCGTAAGCGTGATACCCGGTGAATTCGGTCGAAGACCAATAGTATTTGTTTGTCCAATAGGGAATCGTTGTGCCGCCAACTACTTGCAAGGAAGCATTGACTTCAGGAAAGTTGGAATGCAAATACCTAAGCTGTCCCGCGCTGGGCAGATACCAGCCGTTGTCATAGTCAACAGCCCATGCAGCTGGGAAGCTCAAAGCAAAATCCACGTTGCGGATGATGTCCGTGTTAAGGAATCCGTTTAGGTCGTGCATGGCGGCTCTGGCATCCTCATAGTTGGGCAGTTCAGGGATGTCGTAGCCATAGTAATACTCGCTGCACCATTGGATGGACGAGGCTTGGTCGTGGAGTGCAACGGCCCAACCATGGGAATCGTTGTTATCGACATGAAACACGATGCCCCAAGCTGTCTTGCCCGAATTGGGATAATCTTCTCGACTGACAAGGGTTTCGTCAGTGCAGAGAATGTCACCAATATTGGCGGATTGTCCGAAGCTAATTAAAGATGATACTATGATGGCAAATAGCAATAAGTTTTTTTTCATGGCAAATAGGACTTTTTTTATGTTATGAAATACTGGGTCTGGGAAATCTAATCCTTCCCGCCGATGCGCTTTAAATACATTCGGAACAATACATCAGGGATGGAATAAACGCCGTCATAGAAGGTGACGTAATCGGTTTCCATCAGTTTTCTGACAGAAGCCTGTACTGCGCTTGCGGAAGGCAAACTGTAGCGTCGTATAAATTGTGTACCCATGATTTTTTCGGCTTTGCCCGCGTCGGCAATGGCAAACAGAACTTCTTTTTGGCGGTCGGGGATGAAGGATAGCATTTGTCTGTAACTTCTGCTTTGTTCCTCAATCATACCGTTGATGATGTTGGGCAATATCTTGGTGTCGCAGCTTTCGCCCATTGGTGTGTTCTCGAAAAGTTCATGCAACGTTTTATGTATATAATAGGTGTTGTGCTCCATGATTTGATATACCTGCGCAATGAGTTGAGGGTCAATTTGTTTTGAGAACTGGTTGAACCAATAGGTTGCGAATTTGGTGTATTCTTCGAGGTCGATGGCATCGAGTGTGAGGGTTGTGGTGCTGTTATAGAAAGGCCGTGCATAGGAGTGGAACATCTGGGTAAGCAGATGCCGCGAACTGCCCGAAAAGACGAAATTGGCATTGCCTAGGTGCTGGATATAGCCGCGTAGCAGGGCTTCGATGTTTTTCTCGGGATAGTTGGCGATTTGCTGGAACTCGTCGAAGCAGACGATACAGGGTTTGTCGGCTTGCTCTAAGGCTTTGAAGATTTCCTCAAGGGTGAATTCAGGGTTGTGTATGTCGCCAAGCGAAAGGCTGAAGGTGGGCATCCCCGTTGAAGGGTCAAAACCAAAATCGGCACTGAGCGATTTCAATGCTTGCACAAACCAAAGCGTCATATTTTGACTTTTACTCTTGAGTGTACTAAACACTTGACGACCAAATGTATAGGTAAATTCACGCAGGCTGGTGGTGTGGAAAATATCGATGTAAAAGCAATAATAGTCTGAGGCAAGCGGATTTTGGTCGTAGCAGAATTGGATGAGTTTCGACTTGCCCATGCGCCGTGGCGATATGAGGCAAATGTTCTCGCCATTGGTGAGCATCTGGATAATACTCTTGCTCTCTTCTTTCCTGTCGCAAAAGTATTCTGGAGGGATGTCACCTGTTATGATGAAAGGATTGGTAATCATAATACGTTGATTTTGCGGCAAAGATACGAAAATTATACAAATTGAATTACAAAATTATATATTTTATATTATATGAATTGTATAATTTTTTCAAAAGTAATATATATTATTGTTTCTCAATAATATATTCAAATCTCTTTTTGAGTTTGTCACGCTTCAGGTAGAGTATAATATAATAAGGTATAAGTGCGACAATGCCGAGGAGAGCAGAGAGTCCTTCGCTCAGTCCTAATCCGAGGCATACGAACAAAACGACCAGCAATAGGATGATAGGAATGAGGTAAGCCAAAACCGCTGCCTTGTTGCCCTGTCCGATGGCCATTTTTACATTGACTTTTTGCATCAGTGTGAAGTTTTGGTCTTTGGGGCGTGGCACAGTGAGGATTTTCTCGGCTTGCTCACCCATGCCACAGGCACTCTTAGCGTGACAAGCTGCACAAGCACTTTGTGCCAATATCTTGATTTCCAATTCGTCGTCAGTGATTTTCGTGACGATGCCTTCGTGGGAGATGGTGTTGCGTTCGTTGGTCATAATGCGGCAAAAATAGGTTTTTTATCGGCTCATTGCAACAAAACCCGTATTTTTGCGCCGTAAAATCCCGCTTATGGCGAACGAGGACAAGAAAGACGGCAAATTGAAATCGTGGCTCGTCACGAAAAAAGACGTGCTCAAGGCTTGGTACAACAGGGACGACAACTTCCTGCGTTTGGTGCGTTTTCCGGGTACCGAGTTGCCGCTGTTGGACGTCCTTCGCGACTTTATCAAATTGTTCACCAAAGGTCGCACCGTCGACCGTGCTGCAGGCGTGGCTTTCAACTTTTTCGTGGCGCTTTTCCCGCTGGTTTTGTTCTTCTTCACGCTGATTCCCTACATTCCCATCCCGCACTTCTACGATAGGGTGATGTTGGCCTTGAATGATTTCCTTCTGCCTTCGGGAACGCTTGATTTCGTGACAAGAACCATTGACGGCATCATGAACCAGCCGCACGAGGGTTTGCTATCGTTGAGCATTTTTCTCTGCCTGATTTTTGGCTCCAGCGGCATCGTAGCCATTTTCAACGGGTTTCGTAATGTGTATGCTAACTATGTGACCAACAAGGGTTTGACGCTTAAAGGTTGGGTTGAGCAGCGCTTGTTCGCCATCATCATGCTGGTTATCCTCGGTGTCATGGTAGTGCTGTCGATTTTGCTGATTTCTTTGGGCGGTATGGCCTTGAGGTTTCTCGTGAGTCACGAAATCATCCGAGGAGGCTCGTTTACCTTCTTCTTGTTCAGCGTATTGCGCTGGGTGATAGGCATTTTCGCTTTGTGCTTCGGTATTTCGCTACTTTACTATTTCGGCAATGTCAAGTTTGACGAGCATTATCGGGTCAAGCGTAAGGTGCCTGGTCGCAAAGGACAGAAATACAGGGAGTTCGTGATTTTCAGCCCGGGAACGATTCTCGCCACAACGCTGTTCGTCTTGGGAACGGTGGCCTTCAACACTTATATTTCCAACTTCTCGCGTTACAACGTGCTTTACGGTTCCATTGGCACGCTCATCATCCTCATGCTGTGGATTTGGATTATAGCCATCCTTATCTTGGCTGGCAATGACCTCAATTCGGGTATCCGTCGTGGTGCGGACAAGTTGAGTGCTGCCGAGAGCGCCAACCGCCGTCGCGAAATCGTCATTGAAGACCTGAAAAAGCACATCCAGACCTATCAGGCTGCCAACGAATACCGCCTCCAGAGAATCGAAAGTTTGCGGAAGACCATCGAGGAACAGAATGTGCTGATTGACGACTTGGAGGAGCAGAACCGAGATTACGAACTGATTATCAAGGCATACGAGGAATTTGCAGAGCGGGAGCGCAAACGCTCTGACGAACAATATTCGATTTCTGAAACGTAGATTATCATGGGCATCGTAGCGCGACAGAGTATCAAGGGCACCATAGCCACCTATATTGGGGTGGCCGTGGGCATCGTTACGACCTTTTTTATCCAGACGAAAGCCCTTCAGCCTGAGCAGATTGGCCTCATTGACGTGCTGCTGCAATGTGCCATCCTGTTCGGAGGTTTGGCGCAGTTGGGCACCAGTTCATCGGCCATGCGCTATTACCCATTTTTCAAGGACGAGGAGCATCGCGACCACGGTTTCTTTGGCTGGACGCTACTCGTGCCGTTGATGGGATTTGTGGTCTTTTTGTTGGCGTTTTCCGCTTTCAAAGGCCCAATTGTCAGCTTCTTTTCCAAGGATTCAGACATGTTTGGCGAGTATGTCAATTTTGTCATTCCGTTGGCGTTCTTTATGCTGTACATTGCTGTTTTTGAGACGAATAGCAATCTATTGCTGCGTATCGTGTTGCCCAAGTTCATCCGTGAGGTGGGCTTGCGTGTGGGTACATTGGCCATCTATCTGCTTTATTATTATAAGGTCATTGACTTTGATGGCATAATAGTTTCGTTCTGTGTGCTTTACGGTTTGGCTACTTTGATCAATATCGTCTATCTTTTGTCGTTGAAGCGGGTGTCGTTCAAGATAGAACCAGGTTTTGTCTCAGCGAAATTGAAGCGCGATTTCCTGTTTTATACCTTGTTTATGATTACGGCGGCTTTGGCAGGCAATGTCATTCCGATGCTCAGCAAGTTCTTTGTGGCGGGCAAGACGGGTTTTCATCTGGCGGGAGTGTTCACCATCGCAATGAATATTGCCGCCCTTGTTGAGATGCCGTACCGTTCTTTGGGAGCCATTTCGAGGCCGCATATTTCTGAGGCGATGGCCAAGCAGGATATAAAGCAAGCCGATGCCCTGTGCAAGAATGTGGCACTTCATCAATTCATTGTGGGAACATTCGTTTTCTTCTTGATTTGGATTAACATTGATTTTCTCTTTGATTTGCTGCCCAATGGCAACATCTACCGTTTGGGTAAATGGGCGGTGCTGATGCTCTCGCTGAGCCGCCTTGTTTATTCCACCCTCGGCGTGACGACCACGGTGTTGAGTTATTCGAAATACTACTATTATTCGCTGATTTTCACTATTTTGCTCGCAGCAATGTCCATTGGGCTAAACAGTTGGCTCGTACCGAAATGGGACATCAACGGTGGTGCATTGGCCAATGTTTCTTCCTATCTGGTGTATTTTATTTTGTTGGTGGCTTTTATCAAGTGGAAAATCGGGGTGATGCCTTTGTCGAAAAAGTTGTTGCCTGTGGCGACGATAATATTGGCTCTGTTTGGTCTTAATTGGTTGTGGACGAGCGTATTAACACCATTGTTCGCCAACTTTTTCAAGAATCCCTTTTTCGGCCAAATCATTGATGCTGCCCTGAAATCAGCCTTGTTCCTTGTCTTGGGAATGGTGGCGTTATATAAATTGAAGGTTTCGCAGTCGGTGAATGATTTGGTGGGGAAGGTGATAGAATTTTTATCGGGGTTTCGGAAAAAGTCGTAATTTTGTATTTTAAATTTGCTCAAAAGATAGGTTATTAAGTAACTGCTCAAAATTAATCTTCAATTTGACATGGGAACATTGAACTTGACCGTTAATCGTCATTGCGGGCCTGACCCGCAATCTCCTACGTGGGAAGATTTCGTCTTCCCGCACAGGAGATGGCGGATCCTTGTCCGCCATGACGGTAAAAGCGTTATGTTAGTGTTACCCGGTTTAGTGTCTTTATATGTAAACTAAATTTGTTCATCTACTTATGAAAATACTATTCATATTGGATCATCCTTTTCCACCGAATGTAAGGGTTGAAAATGAAATGAAAGCTTTGACTGATGCTGGAAACGATGTTCATGTCGCCTGTGTCCAAAAAGGTGGTGAACCTTTGAATGAAAAGACCATTTATGGCATGGTCCATCGTAAGCCCATGTCGAAGTTCATATACAAGTCGAGTGTTGGAGTATTGAAGTTTCCATTCTATTTCAACTATTGGAGGCGTTTTGTAGATGATCTGTTTGCCCAAGAACACTTCGATGCAATACATATTTGCGATTTGCCGTTGGCGAAAATAGGGTATGAGGCAAAAATCAAATATGGAACCATTTTTGTGCTTGACTTGTTCGAAAATTGGCCCGTACTATTGCAGCTTTCCACACATACCAACACCTTATTGGGAAAGATATTATCTACTTATAATCAATGGGTTAGGTATGAGAAAGAGATGTGTGAGTTGGCCGATAGGGTTATTGTGGTAGTTGAAGAGGCTAAAACGAGAATTGAGGCTTTGGGAATACCGCCATACAAAGTCGTTGTGATTTCCAATACTTTGGATATTGGCCAGTTTGATGTGCCCCAAAGGAAAGCGTTTAATGCCAGTGTAATAAGGATGTTGTATGTGGGGGGGATAAACTATCACAGAGGCATACAATATGTGATTAAGGCCATTTCCATCCTAAAAGAAAAGAATGTCCCCGTCCATTTTGATTTGGTTGGCGGAGGTAGCTATGTGGAGAACATCAAGAGCCTCATCGCAGAATTGCAAGTTCAGGACAATGTGACGGTCCATGGCTATAAGCCATATACCCAAATCCGTGATTTGTACGAATCGGCCAATATCGCTTTGATTCCTCATGTTAAATCGGGCCATACTGACAATACCATACCTAATAAGATTTTCCAGTATATGTATGCCGAAATACCAACGATTGTATCCAATTGCAACCCGTTGGTGCGAATCATAAACGAAACGAGAAGTGGCCTTAGCTATCATTACGACCAGCCTGAAGAATTGGCGGCCATCGTCGCCGATTTATACGAACATCCCGAAAAACTGGATGAGTACATCAAACACGGCCGTCAGGCTGTGATTGACAAGTATAATTGGAAAGTGGATGGTAGGAAATTGGTCGAGTTTTATGCAGGCCTCTCTTGAAATTTAATATTTGGCTCGTATGAAAAAGATAATGTTGGTTTTCGGCACACATCCCGAGGCGATTAAGATGTGTCCGTTGGTGATTGAGTTAAAGAAACACCCCGATGTTTTTGAAACGAAGGTGTGTGTCACGGGCCAGCATCGCGAAATGCTCGACCAGGTTTTGAAGATTTTTGGCGTTGTTCCTGATTATGACCTGAATATCATGAAGCAAGGTCAGGATTTGTATGATGTTACCTCAAAAGTTTTGATGGGTATGAGGAATGTGCTACAGGAAGCGAAGCCAGATGTGGTTTTGGTTCATGGTGACACCACCACCAGTATGGCGGCAGCGCTGGCAGCGTTCTATCAGCAGATTCAAGTGGGACATGTGGAGGCGGGATTGCGTACACACAATATCTATAGTCCTTGGCCAGAGGAGATGAATCGTCAAATCACAGGGCGAATTGCTTCAATCAACTTTGCTCCGACCCAGCTAAGCCGCCAGAACCTGTTGAAGGAAGGTGTCTCGGACAAAAGAATAACGGTTACAGGCAATACGGTTATCGACGCACTCCAAATGATTGTGGCCAAAATGAGTTCTGATGATGGACTCAACAAAGTTTTGAAAAACAAATTGTTGTCGTTTGGCTATGACATTGGGCGTTTAACATGTGGGAAAAAGCTTGTCCTAATCACTGGGCATCGGAGAGAAAATTTTGGAGCGGGTTTCTTGAATATCTGCAACGCCATCAAAGAGCTTGCGCAGACCTATATGGATGTTGATTTTGTTTATCCTATGCACTTGAACCCCAATGTTAGAAAGCCAATCCATGAGGTTTTTGGCGAGGATTTGACGCAATTGGGCAATGTTTTCTTTATCGAACCGCTTGAATACTTGGAGTTTGTCTATTTGATGACGAGGGCCTCAATAGTGCTTACCGATAGTGGTGGCATTCAGGAGGAAGCTCCAGGGTTGGGGAAGCCTGTTCTTGTGATGCGCGACACAACTGAGCGTCCCGAGGCTGTTGAGACAGGCACGGTGAAACTGGTTGGCACAGATAAGGAAAAGATTATCAAAGGCGTTTCACTACTATTGGATGATGCCAATGAGTATAGGAAGATGTCGCAGGCGGTGAATCCTTATGGTGATGGTAAGGCGTGTCAAAGAATTATTCAAGCGTTGAGGTAGGGGTCAGTGCAAATCTAAATCAACATAAATGATATGTGTATGCTGTTGTTCTTTTTTGGGCAGCTTCATATAGTCGCCATAGATGCTTGAAAGGTATTTATTTGGATTTGATGGACCCAAAAATGTTTTACTTTCAAAAGAGATGTCTTTTAGAGGAAAGACTACATCGTGAGGATAGGAGTTGCCATAGACATTAAACTGTTTAGCGTACCCGACATTTGTTTTTTTGCCAAGATTAATCATCCCCCAAACAATGTCAAGGCTTAATTTGATGATGGGGAATGCTATCGAAGCCAAATGGCTTTTTAAGGTTACACTTTGCTTGACAGAAAAGAAATGGCAGGTTTTCTGGTACCAGTGCATGATGAATTTTTGCAGTTTGCGATTGACTTTTGGATAGGGCTTGGCTTCAAAAATATCAATGTATAGTCCTTTATTATAGTCTCTTGTGAAATCTTCATGCTTCGTAATGTAGAGTGAGTTTTTGTCTCTTACTTTATCAATTAAGAGACGATATGATGGGTCGGTGTCTTTGGTCTGGAGGAAAAGGTTAGCGGGCAATTCCTTTGGTGCTATTTCCAAAAATCGACGGTAATCTTCGGATGGCATGGTAATATCTATGTCATCATCCCAGGGGATGAAGCCCCCGTGTCGCACTGCACCGAGCAATGTCCCGAAGTCAATCCAATATTTGATTCCGTGTTTGCGGCATATTTTGTCGATTTCGACGAGAATATCCAAAAGGCGCAATTGTACCTTTCTTAGCAAAGTGCCTTCACCGTTAATGTGAGAGAAATCATCCATGTTATCCATTATTTTGAAGCAACAATTCTGATATAGGTTTCATTGGTGCCTTTATAGGGTGCAAATCCCTTTTGTTCTTTGGCATAGTCGAGCTTGAAACCAAGAACAGCCAATTCCTTGCAAAATGATTCAAAATGGATGAACCGCCTGTAATGATCGTTGAGAATAAAAGCATCGGGCTCGCCTTCAACGGGGATTCCTACTTGGTATATCTCGTTTTTTTGTCCTCGGACCTCGACGCAAAGTTTCCCTTTGGGATTGAGGTTGCAAAATGCCCATCTTGTCACCTTTTCTTCTTGTTGTTTTGATATGGAGTGAAGGGTGAAACGCGAATAGACAATGTCGAATTTGTTGCTATCGTCCAAACAAGTGAAATCCGCGCATTTGAAAGACAAGTTTTCGACTTTTCTATAACGGTAGTTGAGCAGTTCTATGATGTTTTCGCATTGGTCGAGGGCAGTCACTTGCGCGTTGGCATTTGCGAAATAGATGGCGTCGCGCCCGTTGCCGCAACCCAATTCGATGATGCTTTTCCCTTCAATGTCAAGGGCTTCGGCAATATATCTTGCAAACAAAGAGGGTTGTTCGCCTTCCGATTGCTTTGAATAGATGTTTTTCCAGTAGTTTTTGTCCATGCTTGTCACTCGTTATTTTGAATTATCACTTCCCAATGCCCGCCTTTGTTTGGGCCGATGCGGGTTAGGCGGCCTGTGGATTTTAGTTGTTGGATATTCCATTCGACACCTCGGAGCGATAGCCCTGTTAGTTTCGCTATTTCAGGTTTCGTGATTTTGGGATTGTTGATCATTAAGTTTAGAATTATTTCTGCTGTTTTCTCCACAGTTTCTTCCACAGTTTCTCCCATAGTTTTTCCCACAGTTTCTATTATACTGTCATTTTCGGTAACATTCTCAGTAACTTTCCAATGTCCGTTCTTGCGCGTTCCAACTCTAACAATGAGACCGTTTTGCTTGAGGAAAGCAATATTGTTTCTAATAATCTTGGGGCTTATTCCTATTTTACTGCTCAATTCGGCTTGGGTAATCATATTGTTTGATTTGATTAACTCCATAATCTTTCTTTGATTGGGAGAGAGATTTTTTAGGTCGTTTTTTAGGTCGTTTTTTAGGTCGTTTTCTGCTGTGGCGACATTTTCTGTCTCATTCTTAGTATCGAGATGAACTGTCACCATAATCCCGCCAGAAATCTGCTGCCATTCGGGGGCTTTGTGGCCCATTAATCCATTGTGCCACAGTTTCTTTTCCAAGCCTCACGCCAACCACGGTGCCGTCATCGTCCACGCCAATATAAACCGTTCCACCTTTGGCATTGGCAAACGCCACTAATCCGACAATCACCTTGTCGGAAAAAGACGACTTGAACTCCGTATGTGAATCTTCCTGCTTGGGTATCATGGCATCATTCCGTTATTGTTTTATCCAGCAGTTTCCCATATTCCCCCGCCAAAGCTCTCCTTGAGTATTTCTCCACTTCTTTGCTCTCATTTGAGGGCAATCCATTCTCCAAATACTTCTGGTGTAGGTCTTTAACGATTTCCTTTATTTTCTCCTTGTCCTCGAAACTGACGGTTTGACCAGCATTGGTTTCTTTGAGGATTCGCGCTGCGTCGCCGTTTTCAGGGCCGATACAAAGAACGGGACGTCCCGAGGCCATGTACTCGAACAGCTTTCCTGTCAGTAAACCTTTGGCGCGGGGTTCGCTGTCAGGCATAAGCAGGAGCAACAACAGAGAGGAACTGCGATGTACTGTCGACACTTCACTATGCGGAATGTAAGAGGAATAACTCACATGCTTGCTTAATCCTTGTGCCTCAATGCATTGGACTACCGAACTGTCAATCTGACCAATCATGTTGATTTTTAAATCTTTGGCAAATCCATTGTCTGTTTTGACGAGTTCACCGATGGCTTCCCAAAGCGTCTCTGGGTTTTGTGCCTTCGAAAGCATTCCCAAATAGGTGATGCTAAATTTTTCAGAAGGCGTGAAGACCGTTTTGGTGTCATCATTGCGGTCGAAGCCGTTGTAGATTACTCTTACATTCCTGTTACCCAGCCTTCCGAGTCTTCTTGCACCGTCGGGTGCCACGGTGACCACTTTGTCGGCTAAGGTCAGCACTTCGCGTTCCAAACGATGGTGCTTGCGGCTGGCCCATTTTGTGAGGCGTAGGTTGCTGAAGTAGTCGATTTCGGTCCAAGGGTCGCGGAAATCGGCAATCCACGGAATGTTCAACTCTTCCTTCAACTTCATGGCTATCAAGTGCATAGAGTGGGGCGGCCCCGTGCTGATGATGGCATCCACGGGGTGTTCTTTCAGATAGTGTTTTAGGAACTTTACCGATGGACAAATCCATAAGCAGCGGGCATCAGGGATGAACAGGTTACCGCGAATCCACATTGATAGATTCTTCTTCCAGCCTTGTTTCTTTTCGTTTTCCTCAATGAACCCCATTTTTATAGTTTCCTCTTTCTTGATGCCAAGGAACTTTTTATAAAAAGTGTATGGCTCGACAATCGGTCTCCTGATGACTTCCACTTCGGGCACAATATCCTTCTCCAAAGATTTGTCAATAATCGGATACTCAGCGTTTTCCGTAGTGTAAATCACGGGTTGCCAGCCAAATTCGGGCAGATATTTGGACATCTTCAGCCAACGTTGTACGCCGCTGCCACCCGACGGGGGCCAATAATAGGTGATGATTAAGACGCGTTTCATGCCTTTTCTTTTTTTATGGGTTTGACGGTAAACACTATGGCAGCAATCAGCCCCAATATCAATATCAACGAACTGACGAGTTGTAGGCTGTTGCCCATTTTCCATGCCTTGGGCGCATATTCCATCACGATTTCATGGTTGCCACTCGGCACAAGAGCACAACGCAGCAGGTAGTTTGCCCTGAGCAAAGGTTGTTCCTCGCCGTCAACGAACATTTTCCAGCCTTTCTCTGTCCAAATCTCAGAAAAAACTACCAAATAGTTTTTTGCTGTTGAGCCCGCTGAAATGCCGTTGAATCTGTAAGTCAGCTTGTTAGGCAGATACTCTTCCAATGTGACATTTGGTAAAATGCTATCTGTAAGTCTGTAATTTCCAACTTGTTGCTCAAACTCCTTGTGCATGATGGCGGTATGCTGCAAATCGGTGCTTGCGATGGCGTCGATTTCCTCGTTGGGCGTGTCAACCCAATGGATGTCATTTGCCACCCAAGCGTTGCCAAATGCAAAAGGATTTTGGAATGGTTGGCTGTTGGGATTGTAGATGATGTATTTAGTGTTCAGCATGTTGAGTACTTTCTGTTGGGCCAATGCTTGCATCAAATCGTCACCGGTTTTTGCGCTTCTGAGCTGATTCAACTCACCGCCAAGGTATTGTGTGATGATATCTTGGTAACGGCGTAATTTGGCTCCAGAATAGCCGCCCAGAGACTTGTGGAAATAACAAGTGCTGGCATCGTTGAACATATCCTTCGTGATGTCGGCAACCCTGAAATCCAGTGAGTTGTCGTTTAAAATGGCTTGGTCGGCGGTAGAGGCGACAAAGGGCTTGTTGAACTTGGTCTTGTCGATGAAGTTGTCGTTGTTGAGGTAGCGCTTGTCAATGGGGAACATGTCGACCAGAACGAGTACGGCCAAGATGGGGAAAGCGATCTGGCCTTTCAGTTTACCCTTGCCGTAGAGGAAAATCGGGACGGCGGCAAGGAGAATGAAAATGAGGCTGCGCAAGGCATCCTTGCGGAAAATGGCTGCGCGAACGTCTTCCAATTGCGTAGCAAACGCTTGATAGACAGCGCCGTCCTTGCCCGAACCAAGTTGAGCGAATTGTTCGGCCTCGCCTTGGCTGAGGAAGCTGAAGAAGGCTTTCGGCGCGATGTAGAACAAGAGGCAGACGCCCGCCGTAATGCCAAGTGCGATATAAAACTTTTTGATGTTTTGTTTGAAGCTTTCAGGACTTTTAGCGATTTCGGCCAAGCCAAGGAATCCCAACAGCGGCATGGTGACCTCAGCGATAACTAAAGTCATGGAAACCGCTCGGAATTTATCGTAACCAGGGAAGTGGTCGAGGAAGAAGTTGGTAAATCCCATGAAGTTCTTGCCCCAACTGAGCAGAATGGACAACAGGGTTGCGATGAGCAAAGCCCATTTAAGCTTGCCTTTTACTGTCAGCGCACCTAATACGAAGAGAAACACCACAATAGCACCCACATACACAGGGCCGCTGGTGCCAGGCTGGTCACCCCAATAGGCGTTGCTCTGCGCGATGCTGTCCTTGAATCGGTTGTCACTGACTTTGTTCAAGACGGGATTTTGTTTTCCGATATAGGCTGAGGCACCACCTTTTGCATTGGGAATCAGCAGACTCCAGGTCTCGCCCTTGCCGTAGCTCCATTGCGTGATGTAGTCGCGGTCGAGACCTTTGGTTTGGTTGTCCTCGTTGCGGGTTAGCACGGGTTTGCCGCGAGTAGTTTCCTTGCCGAATTCATAGTTGCCGTAAAGTGAGGTTGAGCAGGTCAGAATACCGATTATGGCTGCCACGACCAAACCTATAGAAGCCTTGAGGAAGTGGGCCAGATTCTTATCTCTGAGGTCGCTGATGAGTTCGGCAATGACCAAAATGGCAATGATTATGGCCAGGTAATAAGTGATTTGCAAGTGGTTGGTGCGCACTTCAAAAGCCAAGGCGAAAGCAGTCAAAAGCCATCCCCATAGGTATTTGCCTTTGTAGGTAAGCAATACGCCCGCAATGACGGCAGGCATGTATGCCATAGCCATGGCTTTGGCGTTGTGGCCTGCGCCTATAACTATAAACAGGTACGAGGTGAATCCGTAGGCAATGGCTCCGATGAAGCTGATCCAAAAGCCACAGTCAAGTACCAAAAGCAGGATGAAAAATCCCATCATACTGATAAATACGGAACCGAGAGGATGGGGGAAACCTAAAGTGAGTCCTAGATAGAAGGGATTGGTTAGGTTGCCTTTCGACTTGATTGAGATGTTCCAACTTGGCATTCCACCGAAGGCCGAGTTGGTCCAAAGGGTCTGTTCGCCAGTGGCTTCTTTGAACTCAACGATTTCCTGCGCCATGCCTTTGTGCATCTCGATGTCGTGTTGCTTGATGTGTTTGCCTTCCAAAACGGGGTTGAAATAGACCAACGTGATGGCAGCAAAGGCGACGATGGCGGCTATGATACTGAGGAAGTGTTTGTTTTTCTGTAAAAATGTATTGTTCATAAGTGCTATGTTTTCCTATTCAACTTCTTCAAAATCAGTGTATTCTCCAATGTTTGGATTAATGCGTGGGTTTTTGGGATTGCTGGCATTGTCCTTGGTTTCGTTTTGGGCAAAATGCTCCATTTCTCGATTCAACCGTTTGATTTTGCGGTTGAATATCAGCTTGACAATCATGCTGAAAGCATAAAAAATCAAGACGATGACGATTAGTATGCTGAAGAGTATCATGCGATTTTATATTAATAAGGTGCCGCGAAGTTACAACTTTTCCGCTTTTGCTGGCGTTTTTGGTGCGAAAATCTCTTTAGCATAGGATTCGATGAATCCTGTCCCATAACCAAAAAGCTGAGTGTAAGCCGCTGGAACTGAGAGAACTGCCACTTTCATGTCCTTGTTTTTCAGCGAGGAATCGAGGAAAACCAAAAGGCAATAGAGTAGGATAGGAGCGAACCACATCCAATGGTGGAAAATGCCCAATGCGATCAGAAGCAGGTTACCAAAGACGAATGCCGCTGGCAACAAATGCACCAATTTGAAGGTTTCAGGGTACTTTTTCATCAACAACACACGCGCCTCGCCGGAATGTTTTACCTGCCGGAAAAACGAGCTGAACTTGACGCGCCGTTTGTGGTAAACGAAATCATCAGGGAAGAGACGGCAGCTATAACCGTTTGCGAAGATTCTGGTACTCAGGTCAATATCCTCACCGTAGCGCATGGGTGCAAAGCCGCCCAAGGCTTCAAAAACGCTTTTTTTGATGCCGAGGTTGAAGCTGCGTGGATAAAATTTGTCCAACTTCTGCTTGCCTCCGCGTATGCCACCTGTGGTGAAAAATGAGGTCATGGAATAGTTGATGGCTTTCTGAATCGTGGTGAACGATGGATGTGCACGGTCGGGACCACCGAAAGCATCGCAAGGCTCTTGGTTGAGTTCTTGTTGTATGATTTCCAGATAGTTGTCAGGTACAATGACATCGGAGTCTAATATAATAAGGTATTCGCCTTGGCTGCGCTCCGCACCGTAGTTGCGTGAAGGCCCTGGACCGGAATTGGGCTTGAAATAGTAATTAACGGGCAGTTTGTCAGCGTATTTTTGGCAGACCGTATCGCATTTTTCACTGGAGCCGTCTTCCACAACTACAACCTCAAAGTCGTTGAAAGTCTGATGGGTAAGGCTTTCCAAAAGCTCGTCCACTTCCTGAGGCCGGTTGTAAACAGGTATGATAATCGAAAACCGCATTTCGTTATTTTTTGCAAAGATAGGGATTCTTTGCGTATTTTTGCGCTATCAATCGCGATAATCTGATGAAGAAATTGATTTCCTTTTTCACGCGGATTTTCCCCCGCCAGTGGCTTATCAAGTTGAGCTATCTGTTCAGCCTTTTGGTGCGTCCGTTTTATATAGGAAATAAAGTGGAATGTCCTGTTTGCGGCGGCCATTTCCGAAAGTTTTTGCCTTATGGTTATGGCAAGGCGATGGATAACCGGCTGTGCCCCAAATGTTTGTCACTTGAAAGGCATCGTTTGCTTTGGCTTTATCTGAAGGAGAAAACAGATTTCTTTACCGCGCCACTGAAGGTGTTGCATTTTGCGCCGGAGCAGCCTTTTTTGAAGCGTTTCCGTGCCTTGAAGAACCTTGATTACACTACTGCCGACCTTGATTCACCTATCGCCGACCTGCATCTTGACGTAACTGCCATCAACCAGCCGAGCAACACCTATGATGTTGTCATCTGCAACCATGTGTTGGAGCATGTCAGTGACGCGAACAAGGCCTTTGCCGAAATCAAGCGCATCCTGAAACCTGGCGGTTGGGCGATTCTGCTGGTGCCCATCAACCCCGATGTAGACACTTTTGAAGACCCAAGCATCACCGACCCCAAGGAACGTGAACGCCTATTTGGGCAATACGATCATGTGCGCCAGTTTGGTCGTGATTATGCCAAGGTGCTGCGCGAGGCAGGCTTTAATGTGGTGGAAGACAGGATTTTCTACGAGATTTCAGCCGAGCAACGTGAAAGAATGCACTTGGCGCGTAGGGGAGAAGAAGTCATTTACCGTTGCGAAAAAGCAAAATAAAACAGAAGGCGAGTCCAAAATGGGTCGCCTTCTGCGGTACCTTAAATGAAAATATAACGGCTTCCGAAGATTAATATTCGTCAGAAACTGTAAGTTTTTTTCTGCCTTTGGCTCTTCTGCGGGCCAAAACCTTACGGCCATTGGCCGTCGACATTCTCTCTCTGAAACCGTGCTTGTTTCTGCGTTTCCTGTTGGATGGTTGATACGTGCGTTTCATCTTGATATACTATTTGTTTATTCTCGAACTCGATATACCCCTTGTTTTGGGACTGCAAAAGTACGAATAATTTCGTTTGCTCCAAGCGTTTTCTTGAAAAAAAAGTGAAAGACGGACTGAAAATTTCAATCCGTCTCTCGTAAAGTGTTGATTTTCTGGTTGCTTATGCAACGACTTCCTTTTCAGGAATGTTCTTCAAAGTCTCGACCACGAAGTCCCAGAAGGGCTGCACACTCTCGATGAGCAGGGCTTCGTCGGGGGAATGGGGGTGCACCAAGGTCGGGCCGAAGCTGACCATGTCCCAATGCGGATACTTGGAGCCGAGGATGCCACATTCCAAGCCGGCATGGATGACCATCACTTTGGGTTCCTTGCCGAACTTTTCCTTATAAACACGCTTCATCGTATTGAGAATAGGCGAGTTGATGTTGGGCTTCCAGCCTGGGTAATCGCCTGTGGAATAGGCCTCTGCACCGTTGTCGGTGAGGTTCTTGCGAATCTGTTCGGCGAGCTTGTCCTTGGCGGCGTCCACGAGGCTGCGGGTCAGCGAGGCACTCACAATCTTGCCGTCTTCCATCTTGATGTTGGCAAGGTTGCTGGAGGTCTCTGTGGTGCCTTCAAAGTCCTCCGACATGGCAATCACGCCGTTGGGATAGCGGGCGATGGCCGTGAAGAGGTTGTCTTGGGTCTTCACGTCGATGACCTGCTTAGGCATCTCGGCGGCTTCGCAAAGGATGGCCAATTCGGGTTCGGTTTGGGCAAATTCTTCCTTTGCAATGGCCTCATATTCAGCGGCGTATTTCTCAAATTCGTCTTTCTTCGCCGTTGGGACGACCACAATAGCTTCAGCTTCTCTCGGGATGGCGTTGCGCAGGCTGCCGCCGTCGATGGTGGCGAGGCGCAGACCGTATTTCTCGGCTGCCATCAGGAGCATAGCGTTCAGCACCTTGTTGGCGTTAGCGCGACCAAGGTTGATGTCCATGCCCGAGTGACCACCCTTCAATCCTTTGACAAACAGGCGATAAGCCGTCATGCCAGTGGGAACATTTTCAAATGTAGGTGTCCATGTTCCGATGTTGTCCACGCCGCCGGCGCAACCCACATAGAGTTCGCCTTCTGTCTCGGAGTCCATGTTCATGAGGATGTCGCCTTTGAGGACGCCAGGTTCGAGCAGGTTGGCACCCGTCATGCCGGTTTCTTCGTCGATGGTAAAGAGGGCCTCAACGGGACCATGCTGTAAGTCAGTGGCTTCGAGTACGGCCATGGCGGCGGCGGCTCCCATGCCATCGTCGGCGCCAAGCGTAGTGCCGTTGGCCTTCACCCAACCGTCTTCGATGCGGGTCTCAATCGGGTCGTTCTCAAAATCGTGTACCTTGTCGGCGTTCTTTTGCGGCACCATGTCCAAGTGGGCCTGCAAGATCACGCCCTTGCGGTTTTCCATGCCGGGCGTGGCGGGTTTGCGCATGATGACGTTGCCACAATGGTCAACGAGGGTTTCCAATCCATGGTCTTCGCCCCATTGCTTCATGAAGGCGATGACCTTTGCTTCTTTCTTCGAAGGGCGCGGAATCTGCGTCAAGCTGTAGAAATTCCTCCACACGCCATTCGGTTCCAAGTCTTTGATAGTCATAATGTTGATTGTTTGTTGTTTAATCGTTGAATTGTTTAGAAACGGCTAAAATACGGATTTTTTTTGTTTTCACCCGATTTTACCGGAAAAATTTCTGTTTTCACAAAATCTCCCTCGCAATCCAAGCGCAAGCTTCGGCGTCGGCCAAGGCGTTATGGTGGTTGATTAAATCGTATCCGCAGGCTGCCGCTACTGTGTGGAGTTGGTGGTTGGGTAGCAGCTTCCCAAAGTGTTTGCGCGAGGCGCGACAGGTGCAATAAAACTGGTAGTCAGGGTAATCCATCTGGTAGCAGCGCATCACGGCCTTGAGGCAACCCTCGTCGAAAGGACTGTTGTGGGCCACGAGAGGCAAGCCCTCGATGAGCGGCTCAATCTTTTGCCAGACGTATGGAAACACGGGCGCGTCCTCGGTGTCCTGCTTGGTGATGCCGTGGACGAGGGTGTTCCAATACAGGTAATAGTTCGGCTCCGGCTGGATAAGCGAATAAAACGAATCGACAAACTCGCCATCGCGGACAATCACCACCCCAACGCTGCACACGCTAGTGCGCTCGTTGTTGGCGGTCTCGAAGTCTATGGCGGCGAAGTTATTCATTGAGGGAACGATTCGGTATAAAAATTGTTAAGTATCTGATTATAAATGGGCTATATTTCTCTGTTTTTGGACTTTATCCATTTGTAGCGAGTGGCTTTTCCTTTTCCCTCCCTGCCTATAATCTGGTTTTCAAACATCTTTTCGACCAAAGTCCGAGTTTGCTTTACCGAATATTCGTTGGCGAAAACCTGAATGAAATCGGACATACTGATGTCGCCATCGTGCTGCAAAAGGTAATAGACCTGCCTGATGTCGCTTGCCTTGAAAACACCATTTGCCACGGGTGGGAAGTGCTTGAAGTAGGTGTCGGACAGAATGTATTGGAAGTAAGTGTCGGGTATAATTAACTCTTCTTCAAGCAGTTTCTTGATGCTATTGGGATAAAAATAGGTGTCGTTGTGGCAAGCGATGGAATATAAAGTAAGCATATCGAACACGCTCAATTGCTTGTCAATCGCTCTTGAGTTTTGGAAATCGCGGATAAGCAACGCCAAATAAGGCATAACGACAGTGGCACTTATCGAAAGTTGCACTTGGTAATCATCGGAAGCCGAATAATCGGGTAAGGCTTTGCCTTCCATCAGGCAATTGCGGAACATGATGTCCACACCTTGCCCTGACCGCTCTATCAATCCGGTTTTTTCGACGACTTCTGTCAGAAGCCTGCTGCGTGGAGAGCTGTTGATAGTCAGTAAGTTACTTAAATTTACACCGTATGGGAAACCTCCTGAGTTGCAAATGGTTATCTCGTCGGGGTATTGCCTGATGAAAATGTCGTCGCCCATTTGGAAACTCCTGTGCATCATGGCATTCAGCACGGCCTCACGGATGGTTTCGCTGTTGAACGACGGGATGTCAAGTATCTGCGGCATCAGTTCAATGTGCTGTGTCGGATTGCTGGCTGGCTGGTTGAGGTAGTCCCAAACCTTGTCGATGGCAATGACGAGAGGCTCTTTGAACTCTTGCCTCGCGCTATGCCGGATTTGCGCATGGTTGGCCCGATATTCAATCACGATGTTGTTTTGAGGCAAATACTGGTTGATGATTTCGCTTTTCCCCAGCAATATCAAGGCCGCGTAGGTCAATTTGCCCTCGGCGTTCATCAAATTCAAGTCGATGAGCAATTGCCTTTCGGGTATGGTCAGTATGTTGGGGTTGTTTTGCTTTTGGTAAATGCGGTTCCGCAAGTTGGCAATCGCTGGCTCGGAAAGGTCGTTGATGGTCAGCCCGTTACAGATGGTTGCCGAAAAATCAGGCGATTGCTCCGAAATGACGGAGAAATACTCTGCGTCGTCCATTTCACGGAGGCTTTCGCCAATACGCATCAGCGGAACGCCCTCAAAACGAAGCGCTTTCCCGATGGGTCGCGGCGGCACATTGATGACCAAAACGCGCTTTTGTGCCTCGTCGTAGAGTTCTTCGGTCCTCACCCTGATATGCAACCTTTCATAGATTTTGTCCTCCAAAGCCCCCGTTTTATCCGCTGCAAAGTCGCTTCCTACCACCTTGTGAGGAATGTTGTCGGTCATACCCAACACGAGCCTGCCGCCTCGTTCATTGGCCAAGGCGACGATATAGCCTAATACACAGCACCTTCTGTCTTTCGGGTCGGTGTGCTGACCGCCGACAAAAGGGTAATTGTGTGTCGCTTCCTTAAACTCGATGTGGTCTTCCTTTTCCCGCAAAACCGACAATTCTTGTATGGTACTCATAGGCGTGATGTTTCTGCAAAGATAATAACAATTTCGGGAAAGGGAACGATTTGTATGAAATTTTGTGGATAATTTTGAGAAGTATTATTTATGTGTCTTATATTCAGTGGGCTATATTTCGTAAATATGGAAGGCTAAATTGTCGTTTTTTTGATTTTTTACGCTGCAAAATGCTTGTGTCCTCGTTGTTGGCGGTCTCGAAGTCGATGGCGGCGAAGTTGTTCATAATCAGGACAAAACAGGTTCTTCCCGTTCATTGATAACCGTTAAGATATTCTCTCCCAAAGCAATCGAAATCTTGCAAAGCGTGGCCAAAGTCATATTGTGTGTTCCTGATAGCCAACGGCTTACTTCGGTTTCTGTCTTACCCATCAGCCGCGCAAATTCCTTCTGCGACATACCTTTTTCCTCAAGAATATCGTAGATGCGATTGGCGATGGCCACGGAAAGTTCCATCTGCATCTTCATTTCAGGGGTCATCGTGCTCCTGATTTCATCCATAATCCGATTCGTTTTCATCACTTTGTTTTTAATCGTCAATCGTGAAAGTGAGCGTACCGAGTAGTTTCGTTCCCGAAACGGTGATGATTTTACGCTTTTCTAATTGTTTCAATTGAATGTCAATTTTTTGAAGCGTTTCAACGCATTTGTTTAAAATGGCATCTTCCTCGTAAGTTGCGGTTGATTTTAAGCCTCCATTGCCAAGAATCAGCACTTTTGCATTGATATTCAGCAAATAAAGACGGAGAGAAGTGGTTTCCAAATGAGAAGGCAAAGCCATAACGCGGTCTTTTCGAGTTCCTTCGTAGCGGAAATGCCTGTCTTCGGCACCATCTCTTTTGATAATGTCAAGGCGATAGACCAATTGGGCGACATCATCTGGATAATCATCCTTAAATGCAAGCAGGAATTTCTCAAATTCAGAGTATTCTTCTCTCTCAAAATGAGGAGAATACAAACTGACCTTGTTTCCGTCTTCCAATAATTCTATTAGCAGATTCCTTTCCATACGATAACTCAATTATGCTGCAAAAATAAACATAAAAGTTGATTTATTCCGTTTTTTTTGTTTGTAATTTGAAAAAATGCTCAACTTTTTTCGGGATAATAGTTGTTCCACATCCGTTTCACCATCCCTGCCATTTCCTTCCGCAGCCAAAGCGGTTCCAACACTTCAAGCGCGTCGCCGTTCCAAAGGAGTTCTTGCTGGAAGTCGAAGGTGGGGCGCACCTCAACGGAGAAGATGCTGTATTCGTCCGTATGCTCCTGCTCCTTTTGTGAAGGATGCAAGGGTAGGGAACGCAGGTAGTTGGCTTGGTCGGCGCTCACTTTCAGCTTCACGGTCTCGATGGGGCATCCCTCATCGCGAATGATACCGAAACAGCCTTTGAAGTAGTTCTCTGGGTTGAATTTCTTGGGGTATTTGAAGGTCTCCTCCGACAGCCGTGCCTCCAGTACGCGGTCCAAGGAATAGATTCGGATCTTGTCTTCGTAGACGCTGTTGCCCACCATGTACCACCGCTGCCGGAACAGCTTCACGCAATAGGGCGCCACGGGGAAGGTGTGCTCGCTTTCGCTCCAAAAGCCTTTATAGGTGATTTCCAGCAATCGGTTTTTCTTCATCGCTTCCATGACCGTGGCGAGGAAGTCCTGACCCGAGGGGATGCTTTCCAGCAGGATGCGGTCGCTGAGCGACTTGTTTTCCAACAGCGTGTTGTTGACTGACATAGTGCTGAGCAGCCAGCGTTGCAGTCCGTCGTCCTCAAGCACTTCGCGGTTCTCGATATAATAGCGGTCGCCGTCGCTCTTGTCGCACATAATGACAAGGCCGAACATTTCTTCTACTGCGTTCTTCCATGTGTGGAACGTGCGGCGCGGAATCTCCAGACCCTCGCTCAAATCGGTTTCGAGCC
>CAMZEK010000031.1 GCA_947305795.1 uncultured Bacteroidales bacterium
CAGTTTTGCAGCTTCTTCTTGTGTTTTTTCTGTAGTCATGATTGTGGGGTTTTTAGATTGTTGATTGTTTATTTGTTGAATTAACTTCGTTGAATCTTCGATTTGTTTAATTGTTGTTGATTTCAAGATTTAACTTCGTTGAATGCTTCGCATTTCTAATTTCAAGATTTCAAGATTATTCTGTTGTGGAACGCTTATCGCGCGATTCATTAATAAAGGGACAAAGATAGTAATTTTTGACATGATGACGTTATTTTGGGTTATTTTTCTCAAAGAGACTTGCATATTATGAAAAAGTTGTATTTTTGCAGACAGTTGGTCGCGGAAACGGATAGAAAAACAGCGGACTATCAAGACGTAAGGGACTGGCTTCGGCATGACACCCTCCGCGATAACACTTTAAAGCCTCCTATTCGGGGGCTTTTCTTTTTCTAAGGGATTGAAAAGCCAAACTCTTGTTTCTTCCTCTTCTTATTTCTTCCACATAGACATATTGATTACCAATCTTCTTTTCGTAAATGAAGACTCTGTTTTTGTGTATCCTTGTCAAAGATGGAGAAATGATCACCGCATCTCTGTTTTTGATAATGTATGGAATAAGGAAATAATCCTCCACGGTTAAAGGTACCCTATCTTTACTATTCTCCCCGTGTCGGTTTTGTGAATGGCAGGTCCCGCTTGTTTCAATCACATACTTGTAGCCCGTCAAGTCTATTCCTTCCTTTTTGGCCAAAAGCATCAATTCCTCATCAACCTCGTTATCGATGATGGCAAACTTGTAGTCACATTTTTGATTAATCAGTTCCACCAATTCCGAAAATGGAATCTTGATTGATTGTTCTTTGTTGAATGGTTTCTTGTCCGTCATAGCACTTTCGATTTTGATGCTGCAAAGTAACGGAGTTTGTCAAGAAAAAGCCGTTGATTAAACGTTTGTAGTCGACAGTAGTCGTTTGTTGTCGTTTGCTGTCGGGTATATTGTTGGTTTACAGAGTTTTCTTCATTGTCGCCGACTGCGTCTCGCAGTCGAGAAAATGGTTCCCTTTTCAATCCGAGGGACGCAGATTGCGACAATGCCTCACTTCAAAAACCCATATTCATAAACCTTAGGCTCGATGCGCTTGGCCAAAAGTTTCATCTTATCGCGCAAAGCGGTGATAAGTTCGGTGTAGGTCTCATCATCGCTTTTGGCGTTCATGGTGCCTTTTTCGTTAGTGCCTTGAAAATGCAGGCGGATGTCGTAGAACGACGCATCTGCCAAGGCGTTGGGCTGGCTGTGGTAATAGCGCCACAGTGAAAGTCCCGCGTCGTAAACGGCCTGCGCCTCGGGTGACATGGTTTGTAGAGACGCGCCATGGCACGTCTCTACACCCGTACCATCGTCAAACAGGCCCTGCCCTTCCGCGGGTTTGGTTTTCCCATTGAGATAGTCTGCCATAAAGGTGGATTTAAACGTCTTCTTGCAGCCCACCTGCTCGCGGGTGAAGGGAATCCAATGATTGACTCCCTCTTTTTCAGATATTTTGTTTGAAAAAATAGCAAATAATAAACAATCTGTATGAAACTTCCTATCTGTCTCCCAACAAGTATTAGGAACAAGGAACTGATCTCTATCATTTAACCAGTTCGACATTACGCAGTGTCTGACTGAAAAATAGACAGCACACGCAATGAGATTTTCCTTACATATCCATATCCCTCTGGGATTTGCCATTTGATCCTTTCTATTCAAAATGTAAACAATTCCATTTTGCTGAAAGTCATTCCCATTCGTTCCACACAAAAATCCTATTTTATCTTTATCAGTCAATTCTTTCTCATTTTGCTTATACTTTGATATCCACTTGTTTATTACAGCATCTTTTTCGACAACACAAAATGTTTTATTCTTCATTGGATTTCCTTCTTCATCATAAACATCTGATGATATTTCTGAGAATGGAACTACTACTTTAGAATCCCAAATTTTGAATCCTATTGGGAATCGCCCTGTCACATTATCAAATGTCCAAGCTGGAACACTAAACATTTTCACGAGTTCTGGGCAATAATGTTTTCTAAATTCTGAAAAGGCTGAACCCTGTAGTATTTTCAACTTAGAAAACTCCGCAATAATGCAATTCTTTAGTTCATAATAGCATCGCCATAAAAACTGAATATAAACTTCTCGCCCTGCTGTTCCAAAATAACATTGATATTTATGATGAATTTGAGACTGATTTACACCCGCTTTACCTTTTTCACCCACACTTGAAACTTCCGCATACGGCGGATTAATATAAACTACCAACTTCTTCCGCTTTTCGGGGTCGTTCAGAATCTCTTGCAGCTCCTCGGGGCATTTGGCGAAGTCGTCGTTGAGGAAATCGAACTGAAACACATGGTTTTCGGCCATGCTCCAGCCGTTGGCGATGCGGTCCATCATCACGTCAACGTCTTGTTTGTCAAGCGTCGAGGCCCACACGCGGTCGTAGTTCGTCAAGCCGTTCAGCAGGTTGCCCGTGCCGGCACAGCAGTCCCAAATGTAATACTCGTCCTGCCAAGTCTCGCCAAGCACATCGGCCAAATATTGCTGGCTCTTCTCCACCCAAATCTGGGGCGTGAAGTAGGAGCCTTTGCGCTCGCGGATGTCTTGCGGCACCAGCAGGTCGCGCCGCCCGATGATGTAGTTCCAATATTCCTCCTTGGGCGGTCGCGCATAGATGCTCCAAAACTGCTTGTAGGCCTTCTGCTTGTCGTTGAAGCCCACCGATGAAGTGGAAACCAGCCCCATCTCGTCAATCTTCTTGGCCAATTCGTACTTGGTCTTGCGCAGCACCACATAAAGCGAGTCCTTCAGCGACTCCTCGTTGCTCGAAAGCAGGTCGGCAAGGAAGAAGTCGGCGGAGATGATGCCCGCTTTGTTGGCCTTGGCCCAATCCACGGAAATCGTCGGCCTCACCTTGTCGCTCCACTTCTGGAACACGAAGGTGAAGTTGTTTTTCGTGACCGAGATTTTTTCCGTTGCCTCCTTGCCCGTCTTGAAATTGAGGCGGATAAACTCCTTGAACTCCTGTGCCTGCGTTTCGTAGTAAAAGAGGATGGAATTGTCCTCAAGCAAGCCCTTGCAGAGGTCGTAAAGTTGTCGGAACTCCTTGGTGTCGTGGTTCGAGGGCGTCACGTTCCAGTTGAAGTCGTTCTGGAAAAAGATGCCCTGTATTTCGTGGTACTCGATGAAGGCGAACTTCTCCGCGTCGAAGGCGCCGATGTATTTGGGCGGCAGGTATTTCTCGAAGGTGCGCTCCTTTCCGATGGTGAGGATGAGTTGCACGAACGATTCGAAAATGTCGTGCGAGGTGCCCTGTTTGGCCTCTGCCCATAGCAGCGACTTGAGGTCGTCGTTCTCGAACTCGTCGAAAATCGACGTTTGTCCCCGCTCAACGATGTTTTTGGCAATCACAAAATCGATGTTGCCCAATTGGGTGTATTTGTAACTGTTGAAGAAGTCCTGCTGCACCGCGCTTTTCAGTGGTTCTTCTTTTAGTTTTTTGTAGTCCATAGCGGAAGTTTTTGCAAAAGTAAAGGTTTTCCGTCAAATTACGCTGCAAAAATAGAAGTCACCTGTTCCAAATCGCGGTACAGGCTTAAAGTTTTTTCATTTCTTACACAAATTTCCATAAATTGGTCACAAATTTTTCAGGAATCAGATTTTATTCAAGTTTCGCACATCCCTATGGGATGTAAAAGATCTATTATTGCTTTTTTACCGAGCGAAAATCCCTACGGGATTACTCCGATTCCCGTAGGGAATTGCGTTCGGTTGAATCATAAAGTATTGTTTTTCAGCATCCCATAAGGGATGCACCATAACTTGCGAAACTTGAATAATTTATGAATAAATTGACTTCGTCGAAATCTCCGATTCGGCGGAGCCAATCTTCGATTTCGTGATAAATATCTTTGCGGCCAATAATCCGCAAATTCTGCGGACTATTAACCGCAAAACATGCGGATTATTATAATTATGTGTATTTTTGCAGGCTGAAAAACCGCTCAACTATGACAACTTACATCCACCAAAGCGAACAATGGCCGCATTTCACTTGGGACAAGGAACTCGTCGCCAACAAACTGGCCTCCGTCAACAAGGCATCGGGATTCCTTATGGGCCGACTGAACGCCATTGGCTTCGATGCCCGCCTGTCGGCCAATGCCGAAATGCTCTCCAATGACATCATCAATTCCTCTGAAATAGAAGGCATTTCACTGAATGTCAAACAAGTGCGCTCATCCATTGCCAGAAAATTGGGGATTCCGTCAGACACCAATGAGCCATCTAACCACTATGTGGAAGGCATTGTGGAGATGATGCTTGATGCCGTAATCCATTACCGCCAACCTCTCATCCACGAGCGTCTTTTTGGCTGGCATAACTGTCTGTTTCCCAACGGAATGAGCGGCTATTCGAGAATTGATGTGGCACAATACCGCAAGGGCGAGATGAAAGTGGTTTCGGGCAACTTTGGCCGCGAAAAGGTTCATTATGAGGCTGTTGCGGCACAGGATGTGCCAAAGGAAATGGACATTTTCTTGGATTGGTTCAATACGGACTGCACCTCACCCACTTACCTAAAATCCGCCATCGCACATTTTTGGTTTGTCTGCATCCACCCTTTCGATGACGGCAACGGGCGCATCGGTCGTGCCATCGCCGACATGGCACTCTCGCAGGCCGACGACTCCTCCATGCGATTCTTCAGTATGTCACGGCAAATCAACAAGGACAAAAAGTCGTATTACAATGTGCTTGAGCGCGTTAGCCGTCAAGCCAATGTGGACATCACGGAATGGCTCGTTTGGTATCTTGATAGCATGGCGTGTGCCATTAATGCCTCGGATGAGGTGCTTTCGCGCACCCTTCAGAAGGCTGCCTTTTGGCAAAACCACGCCCAAATCGCGTTCACGGAGCGACAAAACAAGATGCTGAACCTCTATTTGGACGGCTATCCCGGCAAACTGACGGTGAAAAACTGGGCCAAGCACTGCAAAGTCTCCGTCGATACCGCTGCCCGCGACATCAAAGACCTCGTCGAAAAAGGAGTATTGGAGCCACAACAAGGCCGAACGAGAGATGTCTTTTACGGCATCCGTTGCGATGACACGACATTACTTGTTCCTGGGCCTCCCGATGATGACCAACTTCAAAACAAAAACTTTATATAGATGGTTTTCAATCATTTAGAAGTAGTTTATTCGACGTTTTCGACATGTTTAGGCCCCCAAAAGTAAACGGTATTCACAGCTTTTCCATTCCACTTTCTCCAACGCTTCCATCATCCCTTTGTAATCCAGGGTTTCCATGTCCACTTTGCCTTGGGCAAAACTGCATGAATTCACCTTCTTATCCCACGAGACGGAACAGAAATTCTCAGGGCGTTTGCAACCTAGCAAACATGACGGGCTTTGAAAAGGCTTTCCGCCAGCGACTTGCGACAACTGCTTCGGCGTAGGCGTATTGGAGAACCGCTGCGGCACAAGGATGATTTGCTCATTGCTCAACATTTTACTAAGTTTTTGATACACCGTTGATGCTTCGTTCACCTTATCGGCTCCCACTAAAAGGTTGACACCCGGTTTTATCCCAACACTGCCGATTCGTTTGACCAATCGTTCAACCCTTTCCACTTCATTCGCATCATCGGGATGATGGATGGTGATGTGGATTTTGTCGGGTTTATGTTTGACAAGCCTTTCCCACACTTCATCGTTTTCCAGAGGCAATCCGTTTGAGGTCACCGACAAGTAACACTGTGGATAAAGTACGTCAACGACATCGAAAACGCCATCGTATTCGAAAGGCTCGCCGCCACCCAACGAAACCGCTTTCACGCCGTGAGAGACGCAATCAGAGGCAAAGGCAATCACCTCGGAGGGTTGCCACATTGTGTTTCCGACTTTCGTGCTGTGGTTGTAGCAAAACGGGCATTGCTTGCTGCAATAGTTGGAAAGGTCGATGGAAAGGAGTTCGATCATGGTTGTTGCTTGATTTTTTCCATTTCTTCGATGGAGAGATATGTGGAACTATTTCGCCTTGATAAGGCATACACGCCAATTGTTCAATCTCCTTGCGATGGGCTTCCAACTCCGACACCAAATACAAAGGATATGAATTTTCGGCGATTTTCAAGGAATTGTTCCTCGGTGAATAAATAGAGTCGACCACTGGTTTTGCCAAATCGCTTACCAATATCACTCTTGGTTTGAAACGCAACACCAAATCTTCAAGCCACTGGCAATGCGTCTTCATGAAATTAATAAACATTTCTTGGTTGACATTTTTCGAGATTTCTTCTTCTGATGAATAATCTCCGAAATTGTACCAAGACCTATCAGATGCACCTATTTGGAAACCAAGTGGAATCTGAGGGAAAAACGGCACCCAAGCGCTTCGCATCATAACACGGTCTGTCTTTATCTGCCTGGAATAGTCCCATTTTTCGAGAGGATGCATGATAGCGAGGACAGTAGGCATATTGGTGAAGCAATGATCATGACAAGTATGATAGTCTTCACGATAACCCAAACAATATGGATTTACGATGCTTGTGCAAATATAAGCTTCGGAACCATCCGTAAGAGGCAGCAATTCATATTCACATTCTCCTATCTTCACTGCTCGGGTCGACAGACCTGTTGCCACACAGGGATACCATTCGGCTATTTGAAACCGTTCCGTTTCCTTAAACTTTACCGGCACCTTCAGTACCCTTTCTCTAAGTTTTTCAGGAATCTGATCCAATTTCACAGGATTATTTGGGATATTCATACACACAGGAAGCTCTTCTACCCAATACGGTTGGTGGAACAAGTAATAGGGAGCCGATGAGAATGTCTTTTTATGAACTATCTTATCATCAATCCATTCATCAGTCATCCAATAATCTGTTTTTACGAACACTTGAAGAATAATCCTTCGTTCAATCATCTTTTTCAGAGATGAGTCTGGCAAGACAGGATAACGTCCATCAACTTCTGAATCAGATGTGCTGCCGTATCCGTCAATGTAATATAGTCCTCGTTCTCTTGATACACAAACTTCTATTTCAAAATCTGGGTTCTGTGCCAATTCGAGAAATTCCTCTTCTTTACTCGTATCAATTTGAATGATGCAATCCAGCCATAATCCCTCCTCTTCGGGAGTATGAGGGTTCTCCATCAGTTCATCTATTTGATCATCCGTCAACGCAATGGGCAGAAACTCTTTGTTCTCGTAATCCTCATCGTGTCCATACACCAACGATTCAACACTACTCTCCTCCGTTTGCCATGGCACCGGACCATTGTCATTGAAATCCATAATGCCCACATTCCCATCTTCGTCGGCCACATACCAAGAAGTGTACATGGAATGCGTTGCCGGATATTCTTTGTTGGTTTTCATCGTTTTCATTGTTTTTACGCTGCAAAAATAAAAACTACCTGTTCCAAATCACGGTACAGGCTCAGAGTTTTTTCGTTTTTTGGTGTTTTTTGCAGACAATCATCAATTCTTCAAGTCTATTTCAAAAAAGCTTTATATCTTTGCCCCGATGAAAACCTTGCTTATCATATTGTGCATCATCATTGCAGTCAAGTATTGGCCCTACATCATCGCCTTTCCTTTTGCTATTGTCAAGGCCGTGTATTACATTGTTACCGGGCGCGACAACGACCCTGAAGTGGTCGAATTGAAAGAAGCCAAAAAGCGCGAGATGGCCGCCAAGAAAGAGGCACGCAAGGAAAAGCGGAAATTCTTCTGGAGGCTTCCTTCGTCGCCCAGGGAGTTCTTCCGCTAATCTTTATTAGAGTTTCGACCGAGGTTTCCATCTTTTATTTATCTTTGCAGCGTGCTACTTTATAAAATGATGCTACTTGACTTATCGAAAGGGTTTTGGAAGGCATTGACTGATTATCTCTCCTTGGCAAGTGATTGGGAAGTGCTCCTTAGTGTGATAGGTGTTTTATCTATCATCGTATTGCTTTATGTTCTTGCTGACTGGGGCATGAACCCCCACAAATACGAAGACCGCTGATCACTTCATCCACTACTCTATTTTCATTTCCGAACCTTTCCATCTTCTCTTTCGCACTTCTGTCTTGAACTTAGGTTCAAATACGAAAAAACCATAAACGACCCTCTACTTAAGCTCTACAGCCAGGTCATATCGGTCGCTCATGGTTTCACCCGCAAAAATACAAAACTTTTCAATAACACAATGGAAATGAGACAAAACACTCGAAAAATGTCTGCAAAAAGCTTTCGGAAATTAGGTTTATAAATAAGACAGGAAGACTTCAAATGAAATCCTCCTGAATCGGGGCCTGGTCTTTCGACTTTCAGCCGATGCAAAATTACAAAACTTTTCTAATACCCAATAGAAACAAGACAACACACAAAAAAAGGCTCACAAAACAGAAACATCCGAAGAAATAAGGAAAATACTATTATTCAACCACATAGCATCTTATGTAGGATCGTTCTACTCCTTCTTTGGGCTCAAAAACAAAATCACCCTTTTGGCCGACCATCTTTTTGCAGTGTTTCTTCTCCGGTGCACCATAAATCTTCATTGGGATGAGGTCAAAAGCCTTGCATGTGAGACCGTCAATGTAATGGGCACAATCCTCGCAATGGAACGGCAAAGGCTTATTATAGTCTACAAGATGTGGCATTATGTTTTAATGTTATGCAACCGCTATATAAAGATTACTTTCATTATTAAAAAGAGAAAAGCCAAGGTTTAAGTATCCGCCTCCAGACGACGGGCTCTCCTTGACTTTCCGACAACAAAAATACAAATAATTCCAATAACGCAATGGAAACGAGACAAAACTCACAAAAAACCATCAAATTATAACTCTGCCAAAATTGTGAGTTCATTCATAATCTTTTATTTGGTGAATAATTGCGATAATTTTTCTCATCAGAGTTGATTTATCCAAAAGTTTTGTAGTTTTGCAACGGATCTTTGCTGAAAAGCATTGAACCTCCACTCTCAATAGCACTTTGACAAGTTATCCTCTTCTCACGAGGAAGGCGACGGTTAAAGTGCTTTTCTATTATTCACCCCAATGGATGATTTTCTTGTATTTCTCAATAAACTTTACGGCTGTAGGAATATTCGAAGTCGCGGGGTCGCAAGAGCCTTCAGGAATAAGACTTTCATCAACATTATTGATATGAAATCCACCACAAACTATCCAAATATAGAACGATGGATTGGATTGAGGTGTTAGGATAATGGCAGGGTCGAAGCAAATCCATTTTCCATCTTCTTCCTGCTCGTATTCAATCTCAAAACTCATTGAGAAATCCTTCAGAAGATTGTCGTCGCACACTTCCAATAGACAATAGAAATTGTCCAAAGTGTCATCCCGCAACTCTTGTCCAACATCTCTTTTTTCGTATTTGTTTAAATCTTGCGGCTGATAATCTTCATTTAGGCGAAGCAATTCAGAAGTGATCTCTTCAAATTTTTCTTTAGCAAGGCCATAGAGTTCTTTTTTCATCGGTCGGTATCTTAGTATGGGGTAAAACACATCGTATTTCTTCATCAAATCCTCCCCTTCTTTTCTTGCCTTTGGGGTAATATACGTATCCACTAAATCAAGTATCCGATAACTGGCTGCAACCTGAAATAGACAGAATACGATTCTTTCAAGACTATCCCTTGAAAGCTCTTCAATATTATCCTTGAAAGCATTAAGACCATAAAATTGCCATTGGTCACATATTTCGTTATCAAGAATGATAAGCATAGGTGCAACCTCAAAATAAGTGCATCCTCTATCTTTCTTATCAGGGTCAATTCTGTTCAAATATGGCGACGCTCCTTCCTTAAGCAGCCTTACAACCTTATTCTCTTTACGTTGTATTCCATAGTTGGTAAGTTCAATGTCTTTTTCCGATACTCCATCATTCAATAAAGCTGATTTCTCTAACTCATCAAAATATTCTATTTCATTACCATAGACAAATGCTAATTTTCCGTATTCGAGATAAGCATTAGGCCTATATAATAATCTATGCAGATTCAGTAATTTCTGAATATGTCTTGAATCAAACAAGTCTTGAAAATCATCATAGCGCAGAGCATCATACATTACCTGTGCGAGCAGGAAACTGTCAACGGTAAATATTCCATTACCCCATCGGACTTCCCCTATTGGCAGCGGTTGGCAATTGGCTTGCCTCAACAGTTTTTCCACTTGGTCCACATCACCACTCAACATAGCAACCGTGTTCCTTTTCATTTCAACTGAATGAATATCCATGTAATAGCCCATATTCGTAATTTGTTTATGTTGGTTGGTTTTCTTTCTTTTCCACCGACTCCACTTCCACGGAAATCTTGTGGTCCGTTTCCTTGATAATCAAATTGACCTCCCCAGCGTCAGGGGGTATGGTAACTTTATAGATGTCGTTTTGGTCAACATGTTCGAAAAAAATCGTTTTTTCATGAAAACCTCCCCTGTGCGTTATCGAATAGACATCCGCAGAAATATGGCCGTCTTTCTCGGTGATTAAAAGTTCAATTTCCTCAACTTCTTTCGGGATGGAGCAGGAACACTTACCAATTCCTCCATCATCACCAGGTGCCTCCCAATCGACTTTCGGCTTATCATAAACTGTAAAAGAAAGCGTCCCAGAATTCTTTCCACTTGAGTTTTGGGATTTCGAGTCACCACCTTTCGCGATTTTCCCGAATAGCCAAAACAGCACCATAAAGAAGACGAACCAGACAAAAAGTCCCGCCACACTAAAAAGCAATACCATAGTTCTCTATTTTTAGGTTAAACTTCAATTCACGCTGCAAAAATAGGAGCATGTTGTTCCAAATCACGGTACAAGCTCATAGTTTTTTCATTTCTTACACGAATTTCCATGAATTGGACACGAAATCGAAGATTGGTTCCGCCGAATCGGAGATTTCGACAAAGTCAATTTTTCAAAAATTGCAATTAATGACAATTCGTGATATATTTCTGATAATTCGTGTTTTATATAACTTTTTCTTTGAGAGTTCATGTTTGATACATCCCCGCCGCATCCTCATGCCACTGCCGCATTTCATCGGCCAGCCATTGCGGTTCAAGCACTTTCAGCCATGCACCACGCAAAAGCAGCTGTCCCTTGAAGTCGGTGGTGGGAAGCATGAAGATATCAAAGTCGGCAAACGAAATTCACTCATCTACTTATTCATTCTTTCACCACCTTTTTCACTATGGTCGAACCATTGTCCATCAGAACGCGAAGCAAATACACGCCTGAGGGCAAACCAACAAGTGAAAGCTCAACGGTTTCATCATTGTCGACCACATCGACAAGCACGCGCTGACCCACAATATTGACCAGCTCCACTTGCCTCATGTCACGACCATTGACAACCAACCTGTCAGCAACCGGATTAGGATACACTGACAAACTCTCATCCGTGTTGTTGTCATCCACCCCATCATAGAAGAAATGGACATGAAAGGTAAGTTGGTTGCCATTCTCACGAATATCAGTAATCTCGAAGCTGTTTTCAGGCGTACCATCGGTGAGATAAGGATGCGGATTGGTATTGGGTCCGAATGAGGTACGACCCGTGGCTTGACTGAAATGTGCTCTGTTAAGGTCGCCGTTTTGGATATCGCTACTACTGTTAGGACGAAATATCCAATATTGGTTAGCTACGGTAACATTATCGAAAAAGGCATTGGCAAACATTCCCGAATAATCAAGCGGGACGGTGTCGTTCCAACGGGCCACGATAAGTCCCGTGCCCGGGATGCTTTCATCAAAAAGATCCTGTTTGTTGCGGTATTCGAACACATACCACTGTGTGCTGTCGATGGCCGATTTAATGTAATAGCAGTTCTGTGACTGACTGGAACCAACGCTCTTCAACGTATAGTCGCCGTCGTGGGTGATTTGTATGGGGTCATCCGCCACATGAAGGATTTTGTTCTTATAGATGGCGGCAGTATGGTTAGGGCCATAGTTGTAGCACATCATGTCCCACGAGCCAGCAGGCGAAACGTCCGTGTAATTGATGTAATGATAAAGGTCGGGTAGATTGAGCGAATGTCCCATCTCATGCCTAAACACGTGGGCGGTGAAATAAGTAGGCGCACCCTCAAACTCGAGATTGAACGTATTGGGGCGAATTCCATTGATTTCAACAGGATGGTCGATGGAATCGTGAGGAAAATACTCCATGTGAGGCCAAAGTATGGAAGCCCAGGCACCCGTACCGCCTTTGACGACAAAGCTCACATTGTCGATGTAACCGTCACCGTCGCCATCAAGAACCACATCGTCATCAACCAAATGAAGCGAATCCACATAATGGAAAGCGCGGGCCAATAGTTGTGCCTCTCTCATGCTGATGCCCATAAACGGTAACTCTCCCTGATAACCGATAGGATTGCTCGGACTATAAGGCTCAAAATAGCCTCTAGGATACGTGTCTCGGTACGAAACAATCTGTCCATCGTGTATATCATTGGTATACACGGTATTATAATGGATGTGACCATAAGTCATCACATCATAAAAATTAGAGACACTCAAATAGCCTGGCCTCTTTGCGTTGAACATCGTGTCGATGTCGGCAAACGAATGTGTGATTTCTTCGTCGTCTGCAAAACGCATAAAGATGACGAGGTTAGTAAGGTCTTTGTCTACGATTTGAGCCCGCATGGCGACAGGCGAAATGCCAATGATAATGGCAAGCAATAAGGTGGTAAAGTTGTGCTTCATTTTCTATAGAATTTCGGCAAAAATACAACAATTATGGCTCGAACTGCAATCAAATTTAAAAAAATTAAATCTCCGTCGCTTCCTAGCCCGTCTTGACATTGAGGCGAATGAACTCCATGAACTCCTTCGCCTGTTTTTCGTCATCCTTTACCAAAACAAAACCCATGCCCACTGAGGCTGCTCCTGCCCCATCGGTGTCCAACCTGTCGCCCACCATGAGACAATCGGAAGGTTGCTCGCCAATGGCTTGACATAGGGCTTCGAAGGCTTCCTTGCATGGTTTCAGGCCGCCAAAGGCGGGTGCCTCAAAAACAAAATCGGTCCATGAAAGGTCAAAGCCAAGGGCTTCAAGCCGTTCGTTCGTGCAGGAATAATCGGAGAACACTGCTGTCTTAATTCCCTGATTTCGAAGCGTTTTAAAGGTCTCTTCCACCCAAGGGTACAGGTGGTAATGTTTCCGCATGATGGAGGTCATAGCGGGCATGTAGGTATTGTAATACCACTTTCGTGCCTTTTCGCCGCCAAGGGCACCGAAAAAAGCCTGATGGAAAGCCTCTTCGCTGCCAAAAAACCGGCCTTTCAGCTTCTTGCGCAACATACGCTCGCGCCCCGAAAGGGCCATCCGACCTTGCAGGAACTGGTTACCCACGAGATACAAACCAAGACGGGACTTGTCGTACAAAGTCCCGTCCAAATCGAATATCACAGCCTTGAAAGTCATTCCTTTACGAGCTTCTTGAATTTCTCATGGCGATTCTCGTCCTGCAAGAGCAGTTGCAGCTTGAATTGGCCGTCGCGCGCGCCTTCGGCAATGCATTGGGACTTGAACGTCTCGAACGAATCGGGAATCATGCGATAGGTTTCGGGCATCTTCAGGCGCAACGAGTCGCGCTTGGTCTTGTATTCCACATTAATCTCTTTCAAAAACTCATCCACTTTTTCAGTGAATTTCTCGGCCTGTTCCTGTGTGACATTTGGGTCAGCAAACTCATAATAGAACTTGTATCCCACGATGCTAAGGTCGGCAAATCCAATAAAGAAACGGGTCTTCAGACCAGTGGCATTCTCGGCCTTGTGGACGGCCTCAATGAATTGACGCTCATGCAATTTCTCTCCCGTGATGGTCACGATGCCGTTCACCTTTTGGATCATGTGTACGGTCGGCGTGTTTTGAAAGTTTGGTCCGACTTCGAGCAGGTCGTTCATATTATAGCGATACAGTCCTGCGAAAGTGGTCACATAGGGGCAATAGCGTTTGCCTGCCTTCAGCTCATGCAGTTGCAGGAAGGTCGGATTGGGATTGTCGAGGTCGGCCTCGTCGATGAACTCATAGTAATGGAAGTGCGGAAACAGCACTGTGTTCAATGTGTCGTCGAGGACCAGTCCGAAGCGGCACTCAGAACTGAAATAACCGAACTCCTGATGCAACATAGTCGATGGGAACGAGTCCTTGAACTTGTCAAGATAGACTTTGGTATTACCGCATTTCCAAGTGTTGAGAATCTGCATGTTAGGCCAGTAATGCTTGGGCAGAACGGTACCATACTTGGCCTTCATCTCACGCAATTGGGCAGCCCTTTGGGGGTTAGGCTTCAAGCAAGCTTCCAGCTCGGCACGAATCTCAGGCGCGATGTTGAGATCCTTGTTCAAGGTGCCGTTTTCGATGTCGGTCACATAGGCATCGTAAAACCTGTTGACGTTGTTCTGCAACTCCACGATGGTCGACGGGTTGGCGGTCACAATCAAAGTGATGTCCTGCTCAATGCCCATACGCATCAGCACGTAATAACGCGCGTTGTAGTCTTCGATGCCGTAGACGCATTGTGGATTGGAGTAAAGCACCTTCACGAAGTTGGGGCAGTCGCGCTGCGTCACGCCCGACACGGAGCCAAACACCGTGCCGTCGGGAGCATAGCCTTCAACCACCTTGCCTACAATCGACAGGATTTTCCCGCTGAACACCTTGGGCCTGTTTTGGATGAAGTTGTAAAGCCACACTTTCGTCATCTTGCCATAAATGGTTTTCAGATACTCTTGAGTGATGGGAATCCACTTGGGCTCCGAAGTGGTGCCCGAAGTGGTAGCATACAGTACTGGCTTGCCCGGAAACAGAATATCCGCCTCGCCATGCTTGTGACGCTCCACATAAGGACGCAGGTTCTCATAGTCGTTGGGGCTGACCTGTTGTTGATAACGTTTGTAGAGTTCAATATCGTCTTGTGCCTCAAGAATTTCAGAGAAATGATGCTCCTTGCCGTAAACGGTATCCTTGGCATAGGTAAGGATGTCGCGCAGGGTCTTTTCCTGACATTTACGGGGATTTTTGGAGGCTTTCTTCAAGGCGTTGTATTGAATACCTCCTGCCATGCCCAGCAGAAGATTCGCCTTTAGCATATCAGATTTGCTCATGATGCTATTTAATTGATTATCAGTAATTTAAATTCAATTATTCAACCACTAATTTCTTGAATATGTCGTGCCGCTTCTCGTCTTGCAGAAGCAGTTGCAGTTTGAACTGATCGTCGCGGGCAAATTTGCCAACTGCCTGTGACTTAAACTGATCCAATGACTCCTTAACCAATCGATACGTCTCGGGAATCTCAAGACGCAAGGAATCACGTTTGGTCTTGTACTCGATGTTGATGTCTTTCAAGGCCTTGTCCACCTCTACAGTGAATCGTTCAGCTTGTTCCTGTGTAACACTTTGGTCTTCAAACTCATAGTAAAATTTGTAGCCCTTGATGGACAAGTCGGCAAACCCGATGAAAAACCGCGTTTTCAGTCCAGTGGCGGCTTCGGCACGATGTATCGCCTCAATGAATTGCTGCTCATGCAACTTCTCGCCCGTGATGGTCACGATGCCATGCAGCTTCTGGATCATGTGGACGGTCGGGGTGTTCTTGTAGCATGGTCCCGCCTCCAACAGGTCGCTCATGTTGTAACGGTATACGCCGCTCGTCGTAGTGATATACATGCAATAGCGTTTCCCCTCCTCTAACTCAAAGACTTGCAGGAACTTGGGATTCGGGTTATCAAGCTCCGACTCTTCCACAAACTCATAGTAATGATAGTGCGGGAACAGCACCGTGTTGACCGAGTCGTCGAGAACGATGCCGAAACGGCACTCAGAGGCAAAATAGCCAAACTCCTGATGCAGCATCCCTTTGGGGAACCAGTCCTTGAACTTATCGAGATAGATTCTCGTGTTACCGCAACGCCAAGTGTTGAGAATCTGAAGGTTAGGCCAATAGTGCTTTGGAAGCACCTCGCCATATTTTGCCTTCATTGCGCGCAATTCGGCTGCACGTTGGGGATTGGGTTTCTGCATCTTTTCCAACTCGGCGCGGATTTCCGGCTCGATGGGTAGGTCCGCCTTTATGGTGCCGTTCTCGATGTCGGTCACAAAATCATCGAAATACTTTTCGACAATATTCTGAAGCTCGACGATGGACGATGGGTTGGCCGCGATGACCAACGCCACGTCCTGTTCAATGCCACGGCGCATCAACACATAATAGCGGGCGTCGTAGTCAGCAATGCCCGACACACACGGCGGATTAGCGTAAATCACCTTCAGGAAGTCGGGGCAGTTGCCTTGGGTGTAGCCCGAAAGCGAGCCTAAGACCGTGCCGTCGGGCGCATAGCCTTCCACCGTCTTCCCGATGACGGAGAACACTTTGCCACTGAACACTTTAGGGCGGTTCTTGATGAAGTTGTAAAGCCACACCTTGGTCATCTTGCCGTAAATGTTGTTGAGGTATTCCGGCGTGATGGGCACCCACTTGGGTTGTGCTGTGGTGCCAGAGGTGGTGGTATAAAGCACTGGTTTTCCGGGGAAAAGGACATTCTCCTCCCCTTGCTTGTGACGTTCGACGTAAGGACGAAGGTCCTCGTAATTGCAGACGGGCACCTTTTCGCGGTAACGTCTGTAAAGCTCAGTGTCGTTGTCGGCTTGCAGGATGTATGCAAAATCGTGTTCCTTGCCGAACACGGTGTCCTTGGCGTAATCCAGGATATGGCGCAAACCTTTCTCAGCGGCCTTGCGTGGATGGCGTGAAGCGCGGCGCAATTGGCTGTAATAGACCTCTCCCGCCATGCTCAGCAACGTGTTGGCCAGCAACATTGTCTTGATTTCCATAAAAACATGTATTTGATAGTACCATTCGCGTGCAAAGGTATGGGAAAAAAGCATACGTTTCAAAAAAACAGTCCACCTTCAAGGCATAAGTCAGCCCAGAAGCAACTTATCAGGCATCTTCCTCAGGAGCGGCAGGCCACGGATTCACTTCAATACCAGCCATTTGCACTACGGCTTGGTGTGCTTCGTTGCGCAAGCGGTCAAGTTCCTCCTTGCGGTGTCGCGTCTTGTCCATTGGAATCGGGTCACCGACGGTTAGGGTCACGCAGGGCAGGTTTTTTGGCCCAAACAAGCGGTAAAGCCCCTTGCGTTCCCGATAGGAAATCACGGTGGGCACGACGGGGATGTCGTATTTGTAGGCAAACGAAAACGCGCCTTTCCTGAAAGGACGGATGGGCTGATACCAGTTCCAGCGCACCGATTCAGGAAAAATGAGAAACCATTCCTTGCAGCGGTGGTGCTCGTCCATCGCCTCGTTGAACTTGGGAACCCCACTCCTCGATTCCGGCAGCGGAATTCCGCCCATGTGACGCAAAAACCAAACCGACTTCCCGTTGAAATGCTTGGGATACATCGGAATCCAGATGCGGAAGCGGTGTGTAGCCTGATAGAGACAGAGCGCATCGAAAACGTAGACGTGGTTGCAAACCAGCATCGCCCCGTTCTCAAGCAGTTTCTTGTTGGCTTTCAGCTTCTTGCGACCTTTCACCTGCAAGCCAAAATGTGTCCGGTTCCAGAACGAGGCCAAGACCCACTTCACGAAGCAGCCGAAAATATCGTTCAGCTTGTAATTCAGTGAGTTGTCGAGATAAGGATAGGTCTCGTCAAACTGAAACCTTCCTTTCGAGGAATCCTCCACCTCCACTTCCAAAAGCCGCTTGAACGGGTCATCCGTGGGGTAATCCATGCCCATTTCGGGAACGTAAACACCAGGCTTGTTTTTGAGCACTCCGTAGTTCATAGGCTTTATTTCAGCGATTTCTTAAAAAATTTTGTTTTCAACAACAGCCTGAAAATCAACGGCTGCAAGGAATAGGTAATCAGTATGGTTGAGAGCATTCCAATTAAGGTGCAAATTCCTATCGACTTGATGGCGGGATGCACAGCACACAGCATGGAAATCATCACGACGATGAGCGTGAATGCCGAAAAAAGAATGGCAACTTTATGATAATCAAGCAATTTCTTATCCTTACCCAAAGCATCCGCAATCAGCCCTTGGACGACGAAAATGCTGTAGTCGACCCCAATGCCGAAAATGAAGGTGGAAATGATGATGTTGATTAGGTTGAACTGCAATCCGAAAATGGCCATCCAGCCCTGAACGACATACCAACTCAAAAACATCGGCAGGAAGGCCAGCAGCGCAACGACAATGCTGCGGAACGAAAGCAGCAAGACCAAGAACACGAACACTGACGAAATGATGAGCGTGACATTGAAGTCGCTGCGAATCAGCGTAATCATGTTGCCCGTGTAATAGAACGGGTCGACCACCACGGCGTGTGACAAGGAGGCCACGTAATCGTCAACCATCGCCTTCATGTTGGGATTCATCTGCGTCGCGTTGAAAATCAAAAACTTGCCATCCGATTCCTCGATGAAATTGCACAGTAAGCCATCGGGAACAACATTTGCTTCGTAGAGGTTGCCAGGCTCATAGTCGGCCTCCACCATCTGTCGGAACAGCTCAAACGCTTCCGGGTCGAGACCGTTTTCTTGCGCCGCTGCACCGATGGCAGCCATCGCCTCTGCGACCTTCTCCTCGCTCCAATAGCGCCGCCATGCCTCAATGCGCTGCCGTTGCTCCGCCTCTGACTGGAACAGCATCGACACCACAGGAGTGTAGCTCGACAACCTCCCGTTTCGAAGCAGCGAATCAAGCTTGGAGGAAAGCCCCTTGTTGGCTTCCAAGGCCTCGTCCAACTCTGGCGCGACGACAGCATAATACCGCTGCAATTTGCCGTTGGTGCTCTTTTCGGCATACAAGGCCTCCGACTTCAGCAGCAACTCGCCCTCATATCCGATGTGCTTCAAGTTGTTGTCGAACTGCACTTTAGGTGTGAAAACAAATCCCACAACAATAACAATTATCAACACCCCAATGAGGATGGGATTGCGGTCGAAAGGAAAAGCATTGATGCGATCGATGAGGCGGAACACGGTCTTGTTGCGGTCCGTTTCATTGTCGTCCAAAAAATGGGGCAGGAAAATGAGCGCGAACAAAGTGCTGCTTACCAAAAGGAAGGTGGCAAACAGGCCGAAATCCCTTAGCAGCTCGCTTTTGGTGAACAGTAGGCCGAGAAACGCGCCGATGGTGGTCAGGCAGCCTAAGCAGACCGGTTTGGCCTCGTCGGAGAGCATTTTCTCCACGTTGCCGACAAAACGGTGGTGGATGATGACGTGAAGGCAATAGCTGATGCCCACACCGAGAACCAACACCCCGATGCCCAAGGCCATGAGCGACATGCCGCCCTTGATCCAATACATGCAAGCCAAGGCGCAGAAGGTGCCGTAAGCCAAAGGCATGACGTTCTGCCAAATGATTTTCAAGCTGTTGAAACTGAGGCAGATGACCACAAGGATAATCAGCAAGGCGATACCGATGGTGAGGAAAATGTCGCGTTTCATGACACGTGCGTTGCCCGCCGAGCGCACAGGGGCACCGTGATACAGCACCTCCACGTCGGGATGTGAGGCCGAGAACGCCGCCGTGACCTTCTCAATATGGTTGATGAGCTTGGTTCCTTGTTTCGAATCAAACGATTGAAAATCAGGCGAGATGAAGGCCAAGGCAACGGTGCTGTCGGCGGAAAACAGATGCCCGTGGAGGATGGTGTAGCCCATGCCACCCGTCATCGAAGGCAACAGCAGGCTCCTCAGGTTGAGCGGGTCGGAGCAGACCATTTGAGTGACGGCACCTGTCGCGTCGTTCATGATGAGGTCGTAATTCTGGCGCATCGTTTCAGAAGCGTTGCCAATGGCCTCGTCGAACTGGCCGTACAGCGACGGGTCGACAAAGGAAGGCACGTGTTCCAGGGCAAAATCGAGCGCGGAAAGGGCTGTTTCGGCCTCCATCTTATACAAGGTGTTGGCGATGTCGTCTTTGCAGACCATGACGGAGTCCATCAGCTCGTCCATATAGCCCGCCATGGCCTGCGGCTCCTGCCCTGTCATTTGCAGGAAAATCTTGTCCTTCACCTTCAGGTTGCCAAACACCAATCCGCTGTCGTTCGACCCCGAAGAGGGCAGCAATTTCGACAGATCCTCCTCATATTCCGCCTTCAGCCCAAAGAAAACGAAAACCACGCTGCTCAGCACCAACAGCATGTACATCAGTGGCTTATGCTGCCTGAAATATCGGTATATCTTTACAAAAAACATGGTTTCAATTTCGAGCGCAAAGGTAGTGCTTTTTAGCGGAATTTGAAAAACAAATAAGATTACTTCTCAAAATGCTGATAGTCCTTTCCGCTGGCCCAGTCGCCGCCCCAATGGAAGCCATGCTGCTTGAACAGTTTGTAGCACAGGTCACCTTTGCGGATCTTATACGGAAAATCACCTTCCCGATCCAAATAATCCGCGCCCGTTTCGGGTTTGACGACCACCTTCCCGCTCGATTTCAGCTTGTAATACGGATTGTATTTCGGGTTGATGTCAACGGCAAGGCCGTAGCTGTGCTTCGATGGCCTTCCGCCCGCAGTGATGGCCCGTTGATTGAAGCACGAGGTGTTGTTGTCGCGCATCGAAGCCTCGTCGTCGCCACCATAATGGTCGATGAGGCGCATCTTCTCAATGGGATAGCCCGACTCAAACAAGGCCGTAAAAATCTCCATCAAGTCGTTGGCAACGGCGGCATTGCAAACCATCTCGCCGACGATGGCGTTCCCGTCAACGTCGCGGTGCAGCACCTGAAGATAACGAAGACCGTCCCAATCCACACCCTTCTCCGACTTGACGGAACAGCGTTCCATCAACGCCCGCAACTCCGCGTCAATCGGCGCAACGCGGAAAAATCGTTCACTGCCAAACACCTTGAGATAAGGCTCTGGAACCACCTCGCCAGGACGGTATCGTCCTTGGGCACAGGCCGTTGAGGCTATGAACAGAAAGAGTAGAATTAGATGTTTAGCCATATCGGCTGCAAAAATACCAAAAACGACAATTCGGTCATACAAGCACCCATAGTTTCTAAACAACGGCACCCATGGGGAGGGCACCCTCGCTTATTCATGCAAAACTACGAAAACAAAACAAAACAAAACAAAACAAAACAACTTCACCTATATTTTTACTTCCTTGCGGCCAATAAGCCGCAAAACCTGCGGATAATTAACCGCAAAAGTTGCGGCTAAAAATCAAATCCTCTTCCTCCCCCAGTCCGCCTTCCAGATGTAAACTAGCGAAATCAGGCCGATGAGGATGTTGTAGACCCACTCAGCGGTCCAGACACCGGCGATGGTGGAGGTCTTTGACATCAGGAAAACATAGACGATGTAGATGATGAGGATGCCGAACTCCAAGGCCATGGCCGCCGTGGTGTTGCCTGTGCCCGAGACGGCCTCGAAGAAGGTCATGGAGAAAGCACCCAACAGCGTGGCAACACAGATTACATAGACCGAAGGCACTGCCGCCTGCGCCAAGGCCAGGTCATCGGTGTAAATCTGAAGTACCAATTGAGGGATGACCGCCACCACAGCGACCAAAACCACCGAGCACAAGAAGCTGTTTTTCACCACTTTCCAGACGGTCGACATTACCTCGTTGCTCTTGCCCTCGCCGATGATACGGCTTGTTAGCGTGTTGGCGGTCGAGGCAAAAGCGATGCCAGAAATGATGAGAATCATATAGGTGCTGCGCACGACGGACGAGACCCCGATGGCCACCTCCCCCATCTTTTCGATCATGACGAAGAAGATGAACCAGGCCCCGAACGAGAACAGACGCTGTATCATGCTCGGGAAGGCCACCTTGAGGATGTTGCCTAATAGCTGTGGCTCCATCTTGTGCCAGCGGAACATGCCGTATTCCTCGTGCGGTATCTTGACGTAGGTAAAGATCCAGAAGAAGCAGAACGCCGTGATTTCAGCCAGCAGCGAAGCCAGGGCCGCACCGCCGATACCCATTTCGGGCAGCCCTGCATTACCGAAGATCAAAGCCCAGTCGAAGAAGATGTTGACCACAGCCATGATAAGGGTCGAATAGGTGATGACGCGCGTACTGCTGATGCCGACATAGAAAGAGCGAAACAGGAAGTTGAACACCACGAAGAAGATGCCGAACTGTCTGAAACGCAGGTATTCGTCCGCCGCCACATAGATGTTCTCCGACTCGATGATGACATGTAACAGCCTGTGGCTGAAGAAGAACAGAATGCAGAACAGCAGAATGCCCAGGCCCAGAACAAACGAGGCACCATGCTGAAATACCACGCCGATACGCTTGTAGTCGCCCTCGCCGAAACGCCGCGCAATGAAGATCTGTATGCCTATGGCAAAGCCCATGGCCAAGGTGGTAAAGACGAAATAATACAAGCCTGCCATCATGGAGCCACTCAACTCGTTGGCGCCGAGATGTCCCAAAAAAGCGGTGTCGGTGAAAGTGATGATGGTCTGCGCCAGGTTACCCAGCATAATAGGGTACGCGATGCGCCAAATCTCACGGTTCGAAACAGTGGTTTTAATCATGTGACAAAATTAGGCATTTCTTTCGGACGCCAAAACCATTTTTTCAGTTTTTCAAACATTTGTCTTTCCCTATTCCCAAAAAAAGTGTATTTTTGCCTTTGCTTAAATATAAAGAACTTCACGATGAAAAGGAAAATTGTACTGCTCTTGATTGCCCTATTTCTGAGTCTTGTATATGCAGGAAAACTTCATGCCCAACTCATTGTGACTGATGCTTCTGCCTTGGCTGGATGGACTGCAGATTCGTTGGTCAGAAACATCCTTTTGGACAATGGCGTTACCATTTCCCATGCCAGGTTCAATGGTTCCAGTGGGGTCATTGATTGTAATAGCATTGGAATATTCGGAACAGGAAACACACCTACTAATTTAGGTATAGAATCCGGCTTGATCCTTGCCTCTGGAGGAATAAGTGTCGTTGTAGGCCCAAATAATGATGAGGGGTTTAGTGTACCCACAACATGCGGGTATTATTATGATAATGATTTAGCATCTATTGCTTCGGATGAACCATATGATGTTGCAGTGCTTGAGTTTGATTTTATCCCATGGGATAATATGTTGTCTTTCAGCTTTGTGTTCGGCTCTGAAGAATACATGGAGTATGTCGGTCTGGGTTATAATGACGTATTCGGCTTTTTTGTGGAAGGTGCAAATCCGGCGGGAGGGTATTACGATCATCAAAACATGGCCTTGGTACCAAGAACGACAGAGGCTGTCAGCATAGATAACGTGAACTTATACCACAATTCAGCTTATTACATTGACAATACAGGCGGTTCCTCCATTCAATTTGACGGGTTTACGACTGTGATCGAAGTAAGCTTCGATGTGATTCCCATGTCAAATTATCATATCAAAATGGCCATTTGCGATGTTGGTGATGACATGTTTGATTCCGGAGTTTTCTTGGAGGCACATAGTTTTAGCACAAATCTCTCCTACAGCATGACGATTGACGATTGGGTATATACGGAAATTCCTGAAAACCATTATTTTTGCTCCAATCAAAGCATAGAGTTCAATACGGTGACCAACTGGAACTATGATGACGTGGTGTGGTATTTCGGCGACGGCACATCGGCGCAAGGAGAACAAGTTACCCATACCTACAATGCCGACGGTTTTTACACTGTAACCAATGTGCTTCACAATCCCCATAGGGATACAGATTCCATATTCCTGAGCAAAGTAATAGAAGTCAGGACACTTTCTTCGGAAGAATTTATTACCTCTTGCGACAGCTATGATTGGTATGGAACCTCTTACACGGAAAGCGGCACTTACACCCATGTTGTCGAGACACCTGGAGCTTGTGACAGCATCTTCATCTTGAATCTTGAAATCGGCGAAAGCTATAGCTCCGAGGAAAGCGTGACTGCTTGCAACAACTACAATTGGCGTGGAGTCACCTACACGGAAAGCGGCACTTACACCGATTTCGTCCAGTCTCCTGGGGCTTGCGACAGCACCTTTGTTCTGAACCTGACCCTTGGCCATGATGTCCAACGTGACACGACAGCGGTTACATGCAACGCATTCACATGGCACGCCACCACTTATACGGAGTCGGGGGACTACCCGTATTTGCTTCAAACACCTCTAGGTTGTGACAGCTTAGTCACCCTACATCTTACGATAGGCCATGAACAACTCCATCCGACAGAAACTGAAGTCACGTGCGAAGATTCGTTCTCATGGCGTGGCCACACCTACTCGCACAGTGGCGTTTATTTCGACACCATAACAGACGTTGCAGGATGCGACGAAATCTTTGTGCTTGACCTTACCTTTTTTAAAGGTTATAACGTTAGTTTGAACGAGACAGTGTGCGACAGGTATCCCTGGCAGTCGGCTCCAAGCGGCTATCTGACCGAATCAGGTCATTATCAATATGAAGGCCTGACACAAGGGGGATGTGACAGTATTGTCGACTTGAACCTTATCGTGGATCACACGCCTATGCCGCTCATTGCTTACACAGAGGACGACTACTACCAAGACGGTGATACCCTTGCCGTCATCACCAACACGGAGTTTTTCTCGTTCCAGTACGACTTCTTCGTGGAGGACGAGAAGGGACATATTAACACTTGGGATTCATGCGTATGGCATATCAGCAAGGCATCGTGGCTGATAGAGCCGGATCCCGTTGAATACCAGAACGAAACCGGAAGGCGATATTGCAGGGTTTATGTCGCAGAGCACGACGACACGCCAGCTGAGCTAAGTTGCACTATTTACAACAACCACTGCGAGCCTCACATCATTACGAGAAAATTTTACCTCAAGTCGTCGTTCTTCGGCATCGACGAACAGGATGCTACAAAGTGTGCCTTTGACATCATCCCCAATCCCAACAATGGTGTCATGGAACTGCGTTTTGAACACATGGAAGGCAAAGTGGAAGTCAAAGTGTATGATATGATGGGCAACTTGTTGGACAGTTTTGTGACCTACAATGACAACAAGCCAAAGACGATGCAATACAGCTTGAGTGGTCGCAAGGGCATCCATTTCTTTGTGGCTAACGGAAAAGAAGGTACTGTGACCAAAAAGGTGGTCATTCAATAAGTTCTATTGCTCACAAAACTCATTTCGCGCGAAGCACTGCATAAGCTTTCCCAAGATGCTCCGTGATGTCGGAAGCAATCAAAGCCTCCTGCCCTATTTCCTCAGTAGCAATGTCTCCAGCGAGGCCATGGAGATAAACGCCCAACTCGGCGGCTTCCTCGGGCGAATAGCGTTGTGCCAGAAGCGAGAGGATGATGCCCGTCAGCACGTCGCCACTGCCCGCCGTGGCCATGCCAGGATTGCCAGTGGTGTTAAAGAAGATGGTGCCGTTGGGCATCGCGACGGTGGTGTGAGCGCCCTTCCCGATGACGACGAGGTTGTATTTGGTGGCCAGCTCGCGCTGTTTCTCAAGGCGTTCAAACGAGGTCGAGGTCTTCCCCACCAAGCGTTCAAACTCCTTGGGATGTGGCGTCAGGATGGTTTTGGCAGGCAAGAACGACAGCCAAGTCGGGTTGTCGGAGAGGATGTTCAAGGCGTCGGCATCCATGACGAGCGACACATGCACTTCTTGTATCAGTCGCTTCAAGGCGCGGACGGTGTCATCTGCCTTGCCCAAGCCAGGACCCACACCCACAGCGGTGAAGGCATCCAGATGCCCGAACATCGAGAAGCAGGTTTCGGATTCGTCAGAGTCGATCATCGCCTCGGGAATGGCGGTCTGCAAAGGCAGTTGGGCCATCTTGGGCAGGTGTACGCTCAACAAGCCGACACCCGTGCGCAAACAGGCTTTCGCACCCAGCAAAGCCGCACCCGTCTTGCCTTTGGAGCCGGCAATAAGCAAGGCGTGACCGTAGGTGCCTTTGTGGGAGTATTTCGTGCGGTTGTGCAATATTGGCCTCACCATCGCCTTGACGGTCAGCAGGTTGATGGTCTCCACCTCTTCCAAATAGCGCGGGTGCAGGCCGATGTCCAACACCTCGAAGCGGCCCACATACGGGTCGTTTTCGGGCAACAGGAAAGCTAACTTGGGGTTTTGGAAGGTCAGCGTGTAATCGGCCTTGAAGATAAAGCCCAAGGCACTGGGCTGGTCGACGAAGAGGCCTGAAGGGATGTCGATGGCGACGCGGATGGCCTTGGTCTGGTTGAGGTAGGCAATCAGGTCGGCGGTCATGCCCTGCGGCGGACGGTTGAGGCCCGAGCCGAAGATGGCGTCGACCACCACATCGTTGGCATCGACTTTCGGGAAGTCGTCCTCGGTGAGGATGTCGAACATCGGCACCTTGGTCTCGTTCATCAGGCGGTAGTAGTTCACCTCGCAGTCATGGCTCATGCGGTCGCTGTAGCGCACCATAAACACCTGCGGGACAATCTCTTGCTCGTTGAGCAGTCGGGCCACCACGAGGCCGTCGCCACCGTTGTTGCCCATGCCGCAGAAGATCTTGATGGTCTTGTCTCGCGGCGCACGGCGATAAAGCCACTCAAAGACTTTCGTAGCCGCCCGTTCCATCAAATCGACAGACTCGATGGGTTCGTTTTCGATGGTGTAGCGGTCGGCTTCTCTTATTTGTTCTACTGACAATATCTTCATAGCGCATTGATTACCTTTTCAAGTTTGTCCTTTGACTCAAACAATATCCCCGTAATTCCCAAGGCATTCGCCCCAGCGACATTATTCGGATTGTCGTCGATGAAAGCCGTTTCCACAGCTTTGATGCCGAAGCGTTGCAAGGCCAGTTGGAAAATCCTCGGGTCGGGCTTCATCACCCGCTCGATGCCCGAAATCACCATGTCCTCCATGAGGTCGAGGATAGGATAGACATGCCGCACCAAGGCGAAGGTCTCCTCCGACCAGTTGGACAACCCAAACACGCGGAAGCCTTTGGCTTTCAGCTCCTTGATATACTCCTCCATGCCTGCAATCTGTCCACCCATCATCTTCATGAACTCGCCGTAATACATCTCGATTTCCTTCTTCCACTCGGGATGCTCGGCAATGAGCTCCGCAACGCCTTCCGCAATGGGTTTTCCGTTGTCGTGCTGGGCGTTCCACTCGTAGGTGCAGATGTTCGTGAGGAACCATTCAGCCTTGTCCTTGTCGCCGAAATACGGGTCGTAAAGGTAATGCGGGTTCCAGTCAAGGAGCACGCCGCCATAATCAAAGATTATGTTTTTTATCATAGTCAGTTCTTTTCGTTGATTTGTTTTTGTTCGTTTTCTTTTGCTGCATTCAGTTTCATGGCCTCTTTCGCGTTCAGTGAGGTCACCACAGGCTTCCCCGTTTTGGCTTCCAGCTCCATGCGGGCATTACGGGCAATCTCGCCGCCTTGTCGGGCTACATCCATGTGTTCACCAAAGGTTTCGGGATTTTGGCTCTCCGAAATATCCTTGGTGGAAAGTTCGGCCAGCATGTTCAACACCAATTCGCGGTTGGTCATGTTATCGCGCAAATTTTCTTTCTTCAAACCCTTGAATTGCTTGTATTCCTTTGCCGTCATTCCCGACCATGTGCTGTAAATGATGTCGGTTAAGGTCGCAAACTGCACTCCTTCCTGTAAACCCCGTTTCTTCCATTCATCGGTCAAGTCTTTACGGATTTCTATCGACTTCAACCGCTGGTTGATCCAAGCATCGGAATAGCCCAAACGCTTGTAGTCCATCATGGCCTGCTCAATGCTCAATTCCGGGTCTTGCATCTGGTCAAGGCGTTGTGCCGCCACCTGCGCCATCCATTGCTTGAACGGTTCGGCCCTGGGTGATGGAATGGATTGAATAAGACGAAGAAGTTGCTCTGTATCAGCGACATCCGTCATTCTCATCTTGCCATCAGGAGCAAGCATTTTCAAACCGTGACAAATTGTCACGGTTTCATTTCCTTCTTCCTTTAGCCTTTGTTTTAGTTTACGCCAATAGGCAGTTGGATCAACACTATCAGTCAATACCGCCACTGCGTCAACGATGGAAAAATACCATTTCTCGGCCACATCATCCCAAAGGGCACGAACTTTCTTCTCCTCAAAAAGTTGTGTTTTGTTGTGCTGGGTCATATATCTTATTTTGCCGCAAAGTTAATGAAAAACAATATTCCAATATGGATTTTCTCGTAAAAAACAATATTCTAATATGGAAATTGAAACGAAAAACAATATCCAAATATGGAAATTGAAAAACAGGCCTTATTTTCAAAGGAATTCCGTATATTTGTCGCTTCAATTTTTGAGCCAATGGAAAAAACGATAGATATAAACTTCGCTCCACAAATCGCACAGGAACTCAACCTGGCCGCGCATCATGTGGCCAATGTCGTTCGCCTCTTGGACGAAGGCGCCACCATCCCTTTCATCGCCCGCTACCGCAAGGAGATGACGGGTACGATGAACGAAGAGAACGTGGCTGCCGTGCAAAAACGCTTGGAGCAACTCATTGAACTACAGAAGCGCAAGGAAAGCGTCATCGCCTCCATCCGTGAGCAGGAGAAACTCACGCCCGAACTGGAGCAAAAGATACTGAATGCCAAGACCCTACAAGAGGTGGAAGACCTCTACCTCCCTTACAAGCCGAAGCGCCGCACCCGCGCCGCCATTGCCCGCGAGAAAGGTCTGGAACCGTTGGCCGCGCAGATTATGGCGCAGAACGTGGACTTTGTGGACCGTCTCGCCGCGCGTTATGTCAATGCAGGCAAAGGCGTTAATGACGTGGAGGAAGCCCTGCAAGGTGCCAAGGACATCATGGCCGAGTGGGTCTCCGAGAACATCAACGGGCGCAACCGCATCCGCAAGATCTTCCACATGCAGGGCGACATCAGCTCTGCCGTCATCAAGGGCAAGGAGGACGAGGGCAAGACCTACCAACAATATTTCGACTTCCGCGAGCCAATTTCGCAGGCCCCCTCGCACCGCCTGTTAGCCCTGTTCCGCGCCGAGGAGGAAGGCATGTTGAAGGTGAAAATCAAGGTGGACGACGACTTTGTGCTGGGTTCGTTGGAGAGCATCTTCTTGAAGAACGACAACGCCTCTTCCGAACTCGTGCGCGAGGCCATCGCCGACTCTTGGAAACGCCTTTTGGAGCCGAGTATCGAGACCGAGATCCGCAATTATTATAAGGAGAAGGCCGACGAGACCGCCATCCGCGTCTTCGCCGAGAACCTCAAGCAACTGCTCCTCGCCGCCCCGATGGGTCAGAAGCGCGTGTTGGCCATCGACCCAGGCTTCAGGACGGGATGCAAAGTGGTGGTTTTGAGCGAGACTGGGGCTTTATTGCACAATGAGACCATCTATCCCCACCCGCCCAAGTCAGACACGGTGGGCGCTACGCGCAAGATCAAGAGCCTTGTGGATGCCTATCGCATTAAGGTCATCGCCATCGGCAACGGCACGGCGGGACGCGAGACCGAGGACTTCATCCGCAGCATCAAGTTCGACCGCGACCTGATGGCGGTGATGGTGAGCGAGAGCGGTGCCTCGGTGTATTCCGCCTCCAAAATCGCCCGCGACGAGTTCCCGGACTACGACATCACCGTGCGCGGTGCGGTCAGCATCGGTCGCCGACTGATGGACCCGCTCGCCGAGTTAGTGAAAATCGACCCGAAAAGCATCGGCGTGGGACAATACCAACACGACGTGGACCAAAAGAAACTCGGCGAGAGTCTCGACCAGACCGTGGTGAGCTGTGTGAATGCCGTCGGAGTGGAATTGAATACCGCCAGCCAACAACTGCTTTCCTACGTTAGCGGTGTCGGCCCGACTTTGGCCTCCAACATCATCACCTACCGCGAGGAACATGGCGGTTTCAAGAGCCGCAAGCAACTCCACGAGGTGCCACGCCTTGGCGACAAGGCCTTCGAGCAATGTGCTGGATTCCTCCGCATCCATAATGGCGACAATCCTTTGGACCAGAGTGCCGTCCATCCTGAGAGTTACCACATCGTCGAGAAGATGGCCAAGAAACTGAATGTGAAGGTAAGAGACCTCATCGGCAACAAGGAACTCATCGCGAAAATCAACCCAAAAGACTTTGTTGAAGAGCAGTTTGGCCTCGAGACCATCAACGACATCCTCGCCGAATTGGACAAGCCTAGTCGCGACCCACGCAAGACTTTCGAGGCCTTCGAGTTCGACAAGAACATCCGTACCATCAACGATTTGCGCGTCGGAATGACCCTCAACGGTATCGTGACCAACATCACCGCCTTTGGTGCTTTTGTCGATATTGGCGTGCATCAGGACGGCCTCGTCCACATCAGCCAAATGGCCGACCATTACATCAAAGACCCGAATGAGGTGGTGCATCTGAACCAAAAGGTTCGCGTGAAGGTTTTAGAGGTCGACGTGAATCGAAATAGAATCAGTCTAACCATGAAACTATAATCAGCCCTATGAAAAGAATTCTGACTTTATGCACTGTCTTAGGATTGTTCCTTTCCTTAGCCGCTCACCCCATTGACTTGGATACAGCTAAAGCCATCGCAAGCAAATTCATGGAAACCAATGATTTGCGGCTTTCAACCACTTATACAACGGACAAAAACATGGCCACTTTATACGTTTTCAACACCGCTGACGGCTTCGTCATCGTGGCCGCTGACGATTGCGAGACGCCCATCATCGGCTATTCCCATGAAGGACGTTTCGACCCGAACAATATCCCCGTGCAGATGGAGGAATATCTGCAAGATTTCGTTGCAAGGATACAATACGGCATCGAAAAACAAATTGTGGCAGATGAAACCACAGCAAGGCAATGGAAACTGGTGAAGGCCACAGGAAAGCTTGGCGACGACAAATCTGCCAAAGCCGTGGCGCCCTTGTTAACCGAGAAATGGCACCAAGGCTGCCTTTACAACAGCCTCTGCCCTGCCATGGAACACACCCCATGCGGCCATGCCGAAGCAGGCTGCGTGGCCGTGGCCATGGGACAAATCATGCACTATTGGAAATATCCAACCACAGGTTGGGGTTCCCACTCCTATGCCAATGCAGGCGTCACACTCTCCGCCGATTTCGGCAGCACGACCTACGACTGGGAGCACATGCCCGATTCACTGACCGAAAGTTCCAGCGAAACCGAGGTCAACACGGTGGCTACCTTGCTATACCATTGCGGCGTGGCGGTAAACATGAGATATACGTCGACCGGTTCGGGTGCCGAAGCCAATGATGTCCCTAACGCGC
>CAMZEK010000032.1 GCA_947305795.1 uncultured Bacteroidales bacterium
ATCCTCGTCAACGGTACTGATGGTGCCGATCCCGAAGTTTTGAACCAAGACATTGGCCACATTGGGTGAGAGGAATGCGGGCAAGGTGGGTCCGAGGTGGATGTTTTTCACACCGAGGCTTAACAGGGCGAGCAACACGATAACGGCTTTCTGCTCATACCAAGCGATGTTATAGACGATGGGTAAATCGTTGACATCTTTCAAGCCAAACACCTCTTTCAGTTTCAGGGCGATGAGTGCCAGTGAGTAACTGTCGTTGCATTGGCCGGCATCCAACACGCGCGGAATGCCGTTGATGTCACCGAGGGCGAGTTTATTGTACTTGTATTTGGCGCAGCCTGCTGTGAGGATGACGCAGTCCTTGGGCAATGCCTGTGCGAAGTCAGTGTAATACTGGCGGCTCTTCATGCGACCGTCGCAGCCTGCCATCACTACAAACTTGCGGATGGCACCGCTCTTGACGGCATCCACTACCTTGTCGGCGAGGGCAAATACCTGCTCATGCGCGAATCCTCCAATGATTTTGCCTGTTTCAATCTCCTTTGGCGCAGCGCAAGTCTTTGCCAATGCGATGATTTCACTGAAGTCTTTCTTGCCGTTGGCATCGGCGGGAATGTGCTTCCAACCTGGGAAGCCCGTGCTGTTGGTGGTGAACACACGGTCTTTGTAGGTGGCATTGGCCGTGGGCGGCACGATGCAGTTGGTGGTGAACAGGATGGGACCGTTGAAAGCCTCAAACTCCTCGCGTTGCTTCCACCAGGCATTGCCGTAATTGCCCTTCAAGTGGCTGTACTGCTTTAGGCGCGGATAGTAATGTGCGGGCAGCATCTCGCTGTGGGTGTATATGTCGATGCCTGCGTCTTTGCTTTGTTCAAGCAATTGCTCGATGTCATTGAGATCGTGGCCGCTCACAAGGATGCCCGGGCGGTTGCCCACACCGATGTTCACCTCTGTGATTTCAGGATTGCCGTAAGCGGTGGTGTTGGCTTTGTCTAACAGAGCCATCGCCTTCACGCCCCATTCACCCGTTTTCAGAACGAGAGCGGTGAGCGCATCGGCATCATTGCAGGTGGCCAATTGTCCAAGGGTTTGCAGGATATACTCGTTGTTGTCGTCATCCACCTGACCGAGGCGGGCAGCGTGTTCAAGATAGGCTGCCATTCCTTTTAGACCGTACATGGTAAGTTCTTTCAGCGAACGGATGTCCTCGTTGGTTTCGGCCAACACGCCCACCTGCTGGGCTTTGGCATCATAGTCGGCGCGGATGCCGTTCCATTCCAACACGTCGAGATTGGGAAGCACAATCCCTTTGTTATTGACGACACGATCCTTGAAAGTATCGCGCAGTTTCAGACCTTCATCGATGCGATTGTATATGCTTTCCACATCGAAGTTAGCGTTGGTGATGGTGCAGAACAGTGCGTCGTTCACGAAAGCATGGATGCTCTTGCGGAAGTCGCAGTAATCCTGTCCGCAGCCGTGCTGGTGATGGTTCGCGATAACGCCAAGTCCCTTAAGGACATAAATCAGAAGGTCTTGGGCATGAGCCACTTGCGGGGTCTTACCGCACACACCTGAAATCTTGCAGCCGGCACATCCGGCAGTTTCCTGACATTGGAAACAAAACATTTTCTCGTTCATAGTTCGTTGTATTTGTTGATTAAGATTTTACGCTTCTTCGATCGCGCCCACAGGGCAGCCGTCCTTGGCTTCTGCGGCAGCGGCCAATGCCGTTTCCGGCACCTCGCCTTCGATGGCAACGGCCACATCGCCGTTCATGTGGAACACTTCAGGGCAGGTGGACTCGCAAAGTCCGCACCCGATGCAACTGTCATTCACAAAGTACTTCATAGTCTTTTTCCTTTCTTTATTGGTTTGAATGATTGGATATTAGTTCGTTAATCCGACTGATGATGATGTCGGCATCCATGCCCGACTTCTTGCTCATTTCAGCAATGGTGGCCTTGCCCATCATAAACTTGCCAACAGCCGTGTTCAGCATCTTGAATTTTTCGTTCACTTTCGCCATTTCTCCCTTCAGCCACGGATATTCCGCGAGAAGGTCGGCCAGCTTGGTTTCTTTTGTGATTTCCATGATTCTACAACTATAAACTTTAAACTCTAAACTTTCAACTACTCTCAACTCTCAACTCTAAACTCTAAACCACCTTCACATCCGGATGTTTTTCTCCGAACTTCTCCTTCAGCACTTCGGCGATTTCCTCGCGCGTGTTGCCTTTCTTCTCCATCTGCTTGATGGTCTTGTAGGCTTGGAACAGTGCCGAAGGACCAATCTCCGAGCTGAAGTAGCCGATGCCCTGGTTCCAGGCCAGCAGTTCAAACACATCGTCCAAGGCGGCTGAGTCAAGGCCGTGGATGTAGGCCTTCACCAGTTCGCGCGTCGCCTGGCGCATACGTCCAGCACCTACGGCATTGGTCAGCGAAAGTAGTAGGCGCATCTCGTAAGGCAGGTAACGGTGCTCGTCGTTCCAGGTCAAGTCCCAGAAGTTCACGGCGATGTTGCCGAGCTTCTCGTCAATCATCGGCATGTGGGTCAGCGGGGCCGGACGCATCGGGATGTCCTTTTCAAGTTCCTTCACCTCGGTGCGGTAGAAATAAGCGTGATACTCCGTCTCGGTCACCTTTTCGGTGTGACGCTCGAAGCCGAGTCCGTCCATCACCTCATAAAGCGGCAGCGGGTCGAAGTTCTGCACGATTTCCATGCCCTCGCCGACAGCCATCTTCATGGCCTGCATCTTGATACCCGGGAAGAAGTTCCCCTGAACGCCGCGCACGTCAATCTTCTTGAAACTCGCGGTCTTGTCTTTCCAGTCGTTGTAGCTCATTGTATTGTTCCTTTCTTTAGGTTTGATGCTGCAAAAGTATAGCCTTCCAATGGGGCGAAGCGTAACAAATGTTACATCGGCGTTTTTTTTCATTATTTTTGCAAAAAATTCTCTGTCATGGAAGAACTCAAACGAATCAAACTCTTTGCAGGTTGCAGCGATGAGGCTTTGGAACGCCTGCTCAAAAGCCCATGCCGTCGACAGGAATATCCTGCAGGAAGGCGGATGCTCAATGCGGGTGACCCTTGCCGCGCGCTGATGGCGCTTGTCGAAGGACAGGCCGAATCACGAATGTCGGGAGAGGAGGGCAGAGAGGTACTCGTCGACCGCCTGAAAGCCCCTATGCTGCTGGCTCCAGCGTTTCTCTTCGCCTCGCCCAACATCATTCCCGTCGAAGTCAATGCCGTGACCGACTGCATGGTGTGGCACATCAACCGTGAGGCCTTCTTTGAGTTTCTCCAGCAGGAGCCGACCGTCCTTCGTGCCTTTTTGGAGGTGCTCTCCCAACGTGGCCATTTCCTGAGTGGCAAGATGCGCACCTTCGCCGTCAACGGTCTGCGCAACCGCATCCTCGAATACCTCGAAGCCAATGGCAGCATTACCTCCGTCGCTGATGTCGCCCAACAATTAGGCGCAACAAGGCCCTCGCTCAGCAGAGTTCTCTCGGACATGCTGGACGAAGGTGTTATCACGAAAGACACAAAAGGTTACAAAAAGGTATAGGTTTATTGTACACATGGCCGGCAATCTGACAGGCTTGGTCACGAACTTCCCGAAGTGATTTGTTTAGTCATTACTGCGATAGCGCAAGGCACACGGCCTTCCGCCATCGTAAGACTCACATCCTCGTATCCAGCATCGGTGAAGAACTTCCTGTATGAGGACAGCGTGAATTGGCGTTTGAAGTCGGCCCCCGCCTTACCCACGACCTTGGCGAAACCGCTGGTCTTCCCTCCGTTATGTTCGCGGTTCAAATAGGTGGGAATGATGAGTTTTCCTCCAGGACGGCACACCCTATCAAGTTCCGACAAAGCCTTCAACGGCTTGTCAAGCAGATGAATGACATTGGCGGCAACCACTTTGTCGAAGCTTCCGTCGGGATAGGACAGATTCTGTATGTTCGCCAACTCGAATGTAACATTTTTAAAATGCCTGCATTTGTTTTTTGCCTTACGCAACATCTTGTGCGAGAAATCAGTAGCCACAATCTGATGGCACACAGGAGCAATATGTACCGTCAGCATACCCGTGCCACAGGCGCATTCCAGTACGTCATCTGTTGTGGACACAAGCCCTGCCACTTCATAGCACAATTCCCTGTGAGTCTTGCCGTTGTATATATCGGCAAAAAGGTCGTATACCCATGCTACTCTATCCCAAAACATGTTTTTATTCTCCTTCTTATTTCTTTCCCTTCAAAATTGCCGACCCACTCAAACCCATCCACTTGGCTTCCCAAGGGGTCATAAACATACCGTTGGTGGTATCGATGAGTTCAACCTGATCGTAGCCCATACCTTTCAGCTTTTTTACAAAAGCCTGTATATCGCCATATTTGAAACGAGAGAAAATGTCATGGATGGCAAAAGTGCCGCCCTTCTTCAACACGCGGAGCGTTTCCAACAAAATGGTCTGTCGGTCGCGGCTCGGGATGTTGTGATACACATAGTTGCTGCACACCGCATCGAAAATCTCGTCGGCAAAATCGAGTTTCACAGCGTTGCCTTGGGCGAAACCGGTGTTGCTCACGCCCTCGGCTTTTGCATTTTGTTCGCATAAGGCAAGGCTATAAGAGGCATATTCCATACCCCAGCGGTCGATGCCGACCATCTCGGCCTTCGGGTTGCGTTTGGCGCAGGCGATGGCTAATGCACCGCTGCCGCAGCCCACATCAAGGCCTTTGCCTTCTTCGGGAAGGGTGACATACGCGGCAATGCCGTCAATGATCTGGCGCGACATCTGACGCTTGCCGTCGTAGGAAAAGGCGCGATACAACAGCCACATCCATAGTGCCACTAAAGCCAACACGATGGTAAGCACAAGGAAAACGATTTTCAGGACGGTCTTCAGCGTCCCTGTAGCAAGCAGTCCGCTCACGCCAAAGACCAGGAACAATACTAGGCAGGCCACCGCGCCGCCAAAAGTACCAAGTATCATGCCCTTGGGCATCCAGTTCTTATAGTTAGGCTTCATGATTTCATTGTTTCAGTAAAGCAGCCTGCTTTTTCATCGCACGCTCGGCCAGTCGCATAGCCAAGATGGCAACGGGAATGGTCAAAACCATCACCACAACCAGCATAGGTATGTTCTCGATGACAGGCAGCATCAGCTGGTCGTAACCGGCGGGCATTTCCTCGACGGCAGCGGCCAATGAGCCTTCGGTGTCAGTCCACCAATGAAGGGTGTAAGCGAAAAACGAGAAAGCAAACGGCACAAAGCTCCAGCGGACACCCTTCAGCGCATCGTATCCCTTGATTTTTCTGAGAATCTCAGCCAAAGCAGTCAAAACAACCGTTCCGATGATGTAAGCCACATCCGCTTCGCCCGCTATCAAAAACAAAACGAAGACGAATCCGTTGAGAACTGTCGCCGCACCGAAGCTGTGGATGCGAGTGCAGGTGAAGAGATAGATGAACGCGGTCAGCAGCGGCAGCAAAGCTCCGATGTACGCATAACATGCAGGGTGGATAGCTCCGCTGCAGGCACCGAGGATGAATGTGGCGAGATAGGCCACCGTCATTAGAAGGACTATTAATACGTTTTTCATTGCTATTATACTTTTATAGTTTTCTACCATTTATATACAGCCAGCCGATTATTCAAAAACGGCAGGAAGAATGCGAAAAGCTTTGCGCGGACAGAGTATTTCCGCATCTCTACATTGTAGCTCTGCTCTGAAAGCAATGTCAATCGTGGTTCCAAGTCAAGATATTCCTTGCCCGATTTGGTTCCCCATTGGAACTCTGCATTCGTATACTTCACCGCATCGTGATGCTTGCTGTTTTTGCCCATAATCGGGTGATGAAGTTCCGCCAGCAAATAGCCGTGTTCAAACGAGTCGCACAACATTTTGAGACAGGTGGTCACTTGTTCTTTCGTGAAATACTCCAACACGCCTTCCATGACCACAATCGTGGTAGAACGTTTGGGCAGATCTTTTGTCCATCCCGATTCAAAAGCGCTTCCTTCCTTCATCACACAACGGTCGCGGTCTTGGTATATCTTCCGACGTACAGCCAGGATGTCGGGCAAGTCAACATCAAACCAAGTGATTCTCCCGTTGTCGACCTGCACAAACTTGTCATCGAAGCCGCAACCTAAATTGATGCACAAAGCGTCGGGATATTGCTTGATAAGTTTTTCCAACTCGTTCTTGTACATGATGGTCCGCGCCACCACGCCTTCGTGCGACATGAATGGGTCGTACTTGCTCACATCGACACCCAATGCGTCGATGATTTCCTTTGCCTTATAGTCCTTTATTCTGGCATTTGGACGGTCGGTCTCGCTGGCACGAATGGCCAACGTTATCAATGCAGTTTCTTGAATGTCACCAATTTTCAAATCCATGTCTTTAAGTTTTAATCTGCTGCAAAGTAACGGCGGTTCCAAAGACTGTGAAATCCCTAATGATGGGTATTTAGGTCAGGCTCATTAACCATAAATAAGGAATCCTACCGGCCTACACTTCTTTCTTATGTGCCACCCGAGTCCATTGAGCATTCTTTGTTGAAAAAGTTGTACTTTTGACCGTCAAAAAAACACATTCTATGACTCAAAGAATGCCCATGAGATTATTCTTCATAAACGACATCCTACAACAAGGTGCCCTTCGATGCGTGCATTGGTGAATTCCAGGTTGTCCAAAGTTCCATATACGGCACCTCTCAAAGAGAAATTAGACCCGTAAAACCATCGTTTGGTCCAATGCAATACAGAGAATTGGAACGTGCCAACCCAGTCTGGGAAGGTGTTCTTCATCCTGATTCTTTCGGTGGAGGTTTGCAAGACATTGTAGCTCAATACAGAAAGGTTTCCTATGACCGACACATGAATAAGCCAGTGGTGGGGTGTGATAAAATTATGGGCGTATCCCCCACCCAGAGCCAGGATATTGGTCATGAGTGACATCTTCTCCTTATCATTGTAAGTGATACCTTCAAACGCCGATAAACCGTTTCGGACCGATAGCCCCAGAATGGCACTTCCGGCGCTGCGCTTCTGAATTTGCATCATGGTAAAAGGCGCACAATAAGAAAACTTTTTTCCGTTGAATACATACCATGCATCAAAGTCTCCAGAGATATCGGCGGTAATGTCCCCTTTGGGAATGGTCACTGAGGTAGAATCGGGCAGGGACAGGAGCGTCCCTTTGTAGGAGTTGGCTACACGGAATGTGGCCGACATGCCAAATTTATTCCCATTAACAGAAATGGAATAGGTCTGATCCGAGTTTTTGAGGCTGGGAATGAACCAGGCGGGATTGATGGAAAAACCCAGTTCCAGCCACCGCCAGGCCACAGAAATGCCCTGGGAATAGGTGGGATCCGACTGTAGGTTTGTGGAGAAGCCCACACCCTCTATCTGATGCTTGATTCCCAATGTGTTCCATGTAATATTGGAGGAGGTTTTGAGTGTCCATCGCTGCTCTGGAATGTAGATGTATGAGGTGTCCACTACTACTTTGTGCTGTCTTTTGTACATGCGGGAATCTATCCTTTGAAGAAAAGAATCCGACGATTTGGGCTCCTCTTGGGCAAGAGCGCTGATGGCCATGGTAAGCAACAACAGTATGAGGGCTGTTTTTTTCATGTCTCAATGTGTTACGTGTTTTTCATGGCTACAAAAGTACAAAAAAAAGATGCAGGACAAAGCATCGCCCCGCATCCGAAAAAACCCTTGCGACCATCGTGGCAAAAAGTCGCATTTTCATAGAAAAGAATAACAACAAGGCGGATTTCTATAATTTTGCCTAAAAATAGAAACCATGTTCAAACGCCTTATCCTCATTGTTGCTCTGGCATTGCCCTTTACTTTATTTGGGCAACAACCGCATTGCGACTCCATCACGGCCAAACAACTCAAAACCGCCGACATCGTCGGAATTTCCATGACCAGCGTCGGAGCCGTCGGTCTTGTATTCACCCCGATAGTCAGAAATGCACTTGTGGCCACGGTTGGCGAGACGACCAAGGCCGATTATTATATTTTCGGTGGCATCATGGCCACAGGCATCGGCATCTATGTCACCTCACAAATCATCGGCTATAAAAGGGCTAAAAACCAAAGGCTTCAGATGGAGCCGACAAGCATGGCCGGCGGGATGGGATTGTCGCTAACCTACAAATTCTGATACGCCATGAGACTCTTCAAAACCGCCCTGTTACTTTGTTTGTTTGTCCTTAGCGGCTGTGTCGCCGTCATCGAATCAAACGAGATGATGAAACGAACCCAAGCTTTGCTGAATACCGATTTTCAGGGAACCACAATCAAAGACCTGGAATATGCCGAGGGCAAGTATCATCATTACGACCTCTATCTGCCTGTTGACAAAACCAATACCCGAAGCCAGAAACTGATTCTTTTCGTCCACGGTGGCGGCTGGACTTCAGGATCGAAAGAGGATGGTGAAAATTGGTGTCGCTACTTCGCCCATCAAGGCTATACCACGGCAGCCCTCGACTACTCGCTCCAGACCAAAGGTCAAACGCCCTCCATCGATGACATGGTTGAAGAGATGCACCTTTGCATAGAAGCCATCGTCGCCAAGACTGCCGAAGAAGGCATCACGCTCGACGAGATGGCTTTGAACGGTTTTTCAGCAGGAGGTTGTCTTGCCTTATTGTTCGCCTATCGCGAAACACCAGAATTGCCTTTGAAGTTCGTCATCGAGCAGTCTGCCCCTACCACTTTTGACCCAAAGGAATGGGAAGAGGGCGTGCATTGGTTTGTCACCCACACCACTGGCGTGAACGGCTCGGCTGAAGGCGCTGCCGCCTTCATAACCAAGATGTCGGGACAGACCGTTACCGCCTCCATGATTGAGGACGGCAGTGCCCGCAGCATCTATGAGGCCATTTCGCCTGTGTGCCACATCAACTATGCTTCTCCACCCACCTTATGCGGCTATGGACTCACCGACGGCGTGGTGCCACCAAGTCACAGACAACTCTTGCACGACCATTTGGTGGAATATAGTGTTCCCTTCGATTATTTCGAATTCCCGCATTCAGGCCATGCTTTGGCCTACGACATGGATGTTCAGGAGGCTTTTTTGGAACAGGCTGATGAATACTGCCAAAGGTATTTCACGCTTCGCTAAACATACTTAAACAGCACCTCAAAGGTCAAGAAAACCTTCAGTAACACAATTTCACTGAAAAACAAGGCTTGCCGTCGAGGCGACCTTCCACGACCCAAACGTTGTCACTGTGGTGTCTGTAGAGTTGTACACATTCGCTATCGGTGGTCTCCTTGCTGATGTTGACATAGAGGTCTTTCACGGGTCGCAGGGTTGCTTCCGTGGGCAGGCAGCCGATGGCCCAAACCACATAATAGGCGTTATTGGTGTGCCCGTTGATGTCGATTTCTGTGCTCGAAACCGTGTGTTCCCCAGCGGGTTTCATCTCCTTGGGAAGGATGATTTTCGGGGCAGGCTCCACGATGGCATGGTCTGGCTGTTCCACTTTCACAAGTTGCAGCAATTCTTCAGGCTTGACCATGCGGCGGCTGCTTTCGTCGATGACCACCCATGAACTGGTTGCCGCGATAACCGTCTCGCCCGCTTCATCCTGCATGATGAAATCTCGGAAAAAAGAAATGCCGCTATAGCCTTTATGCCAAGTGAAGAGCGTCACGGCATTGCGCCAACGGACAGGCTGAAGGAACTGGACATGCAGGCGCGTCATCGCCCACGCGGTATGATGGATATGGAGGCCGTCGTAGCCGAAGCCCATAGCATCCGCCGCCCAGTAGGCGATTTCCTGCGCCATGTCCATGAAGCCGGATGGCTTCAGCAGACCTTGGCGGTCAGTCTGATAACACGGAACGCAGAGTTCCTGACGGAATTTGTTTCCTTCTTGGTGTACGGGCAGCGTGTCCTTCATGGCTTACAGGTTTTTGTGTTGGACATCCTGCCAGGCAGTGTTGGAGAACATCTCGGCATCATCGCCGACAAAGCAGAGACCTGCCTCCGTGTCGCCACAGAGCCAGTAAAGCATCCACGCCGTCGTGTAAGCATCGCCGCGCTTCAGCACATCACCATGCTCCATGCCGACAAGGCGACCCATCATGGCGGGTTGGGTACGAACACTGTCGTAGGAGATTTGCATCGCTTCCAACTTGCAGAGCAGATTGGCATCCGAATTACCCGTACCAGCCATCATCAACAGCGGTGCCTCAATCTCGGAAGCCGCCTGGCCTGGGACGCTGTCGGTGAACGAGCCTCCGGCGCTCTGCACGCACAACGCCTTGTAATGCGTGTGGTTGGCGTAGAGCGTTGCGGCGGCAAGGGTGGCGGCACCGCCCTGCGAATGGCCAGCCAGACCGACGCGAGAAGTGTCGACCTTGTGATACAGCACACTCTGTGGGTTCTCGTTCTCGGCAAGAATGTAGTCGAGCGTGATGCATACCGACAGGCCGTCTGCAGTCCACTCGTCCTCGTTTCCCACCACGATAAAGCCCCACGAGGCCATATGCTCAAAGATGGGCTTATAGATCGATGCCGGAACGCCCGTGCCGTTGGCCAACACCACCGCAGGCCAAATGGTGTCACTCATGGCAAGAGTAGAGGGATACCAAATACCGTATTCCTTAATTCGTGGCTCTGCTGACTGTTCCGTATAGTGGCTCACTTCGTATTCACCCGTTTGGGCATACTTCTTCTCAAATGGTGAAGAGTAAGTGTAACCGTTCTGGAAGTTCTCACTCACGGCGTCCCATTTGCAGCATGCACTAAAAATTGTCAACATTACAATTTCCAAGAGAATAAAAATAGTTTTCTTCATGGCTTATTGATTTAAGAACGGGCAAAAATAGGACAATCCGCCCAAAGGGCAGGCATCGGTTCGCCCATTTGCGACTATCGGCGGTAAAAGTCGCAAAATAATTGAGTATTATACAGATACAATTGTTATTACCTATTTTTGCCCCAAAATTAAACCTAATTACTATGCACACATTTACCAAAAGAATTGTGGCCTTCATCTTTGCCACAATGTTTGTTGCGGCAACCGTAAACGCACAAGATGTCCTTATCAACGAAGACTTCAGCCTGATGACGGCAGGAAGTGAAGCCAATCCTGACGGCACCAACCTCGCTGGTTCGGATTACATGATTGACCCTGCCTACACCCACATTCCAGGCTGGATGGGCTCTGATGTTTTTCAAGCAGGTGGGGTTTGCTGCCTGAACAACGCCAACTCCGCTTTTATCGGTACACCCGAAATGGACATGGTCGGAAGTCTGCACATTTCACTGAGAGCAAGGATGAAAAACAGCAGCCCGAACCAAACTATGATGTATGTGCTGCTTGCCACAAATCCGTACGACCCTAATGTGATTGCTTATAATGGCAGTTACATCAATCACGACTGGGCGCAATACGAGTTCGATATCGAAAACCACGAAACCGGAAATGCCTATCTTCAGATCTATTGCTTTGCAGAATGGTTTGTTGACGATATCGTGGTGACAAGAGAACTGAATTTCTGCCCTTGCCCGATGGTGCATGAAGCCACCAACTACACGATGGACGGATTTACCGCAAGTTGGAAGCCCGTCGAACTGGCCGACGAGTATCTGTTGTCCGTATATAAAAAGGAGTTTAATGGTCCTGAAACAGTTTCCTATTTGGAAGGCTTCGACGGTATCAACCATAATGGCCAATGGATTGACTTCATGAATCCCAACTATCCTGAAGGCTGGCATATCAATCTTGACGCGGGTTATGAAAGACAAGTCATCACGGGCAACGGCAACTGCATCAGCGAACCAACCGCCTTGTGCTTGGATGCCGAAGGCGACACCCTCGTCATCCCTACCAACGGCGGAAGAATCATCGAATCGAATGTATACCTGAAACTGCTTTCTTTTGACGAATCCACCGACGATGCAGACCTGTTGCTTTATGGAATAAACAATGGAGTATGGGAAAACCTCGGCTACTTCTTCACCGATTGGGCTTTTTATGGAAATCATGGATATGACTGGAACCGCACGAATATCATCGACCAGATGAACACGCAGCAATATGAGCAAATCGCCATTGTTTATTCTGGTCATGGCACTATTTGGGCGTTGGATGATTGGGACTACACGACCACGCAAGCCACAACGATGGAGTTCCTCATCGAAGATAGGGTGGTCAACGATACTGTTTATGATGTGACGGGCCTGAATCCAGCAGACGACCATTATTATTTTGTGAAAGCCCGCAACAGTCAATACACCTCCGAGAAGTCGGAAAGCGTGGAATGTTATGGCTTGGCGGCACCAACAATGCACGAGGCAACTGGAATTACCGAAGACTCATACACGGCCAACTGGGAGGCGCATCCGAAAGCTGACAAATACCTGCTTTACAACTATTATGTGTACACCGCATATCAAACAGAACAGGATCATGTCATTTTATATGAGGACTTCTCGAATGTGACCAGTTCAGCGACTCCTGATAACCCGGAATTCCTTGGCAATTATTACTCTATGAATCTCGATGAATATACTTCAACTCCTGATTGGTGGGCCTACAACACCATCCTTGCCAATGGAATGCTTGGTGCAGGGTGCGACCAAATTGCCAATGGGGCATTGCGCACACCGGAAATCCGTCTCGACAATGACGCTACTTTCCGTGTGAAAGTAACCATGTATGGTGAGGAAGGTGCCATTGTCAGAGTGGATGCTTCAGCCGACACAAAAGAGGTTCAATTCACTGAAACGGGTTTGCAAACCTTCAGTCTCGAATTTGCCACTGGCTCCGAAAGTGCTCATGAGCGTCTGTCATTCCACTCATTATCATGGGCCAATTTCTTGATTGACAACATCATCGTTACACAAAACCTGGATGCTGGTGAGCAAGCTTATCAACTATTTGGTTGGCAGCAACTTTCGGGCGAGGTTGAATCCGCCACTTTTGACGATTTGGAACAATACAACCACACCGATTTTGCCTACGACATCGTGGCCGTACATAACGCTTTCGGCAATGAGTACAAATCCATCCACTCGGAATTGATTCATGTTTCAAAGCCTTTGGAGGTCAAAGAAAGCGATGATAATCAGTTGGTTGATGTATATCCCAATCCCGCCAATGAAAAAGTGGTGTTCAATTGTGAAGTTGAGTCGGTTTCAGTATACAATGCAAAAGGACAATTGGTTCGCAATTTGCAACATGTTACTGAAATTGATATGGCAACACTTCCCAATGGATTGTATTTGCTGAATATCACGACTGATAAAACCAGTAACAGTCACATTACAAAAAAGATGGTTGTGAAACATGCTTATTGACTGAACGACTGGCTTACAATGTCCGCCATCTGCTCGGGTGTTTCCTTGAAATCGCGAAGCACCCATTCCTTGAGGACACCGAAAAGTGCGTTGGCGTAGATGGCGTTGGCATAACTCCTTTCGGCATCGTCGTGGTGTCGCTCATAAAGGATTACTATAAACGATTCCTGCACCTCAGGCATCAGCCCTCTTTTGTTAAGCAACCGAAGCGTGTCACGGATTTCGTAATTGTACTGGAAAAAAGTCACGGCGTTGTCCAAGGTGAACTCGTCTTTCACCGTCACGCCATGCGTTGCCGTCCAATTGTCCCACAGCCGCACCATTTTGTAGGTCACAGCCTCGCGTTTCGACTTGAAGTTTCGGAACCATGAAGCACGATGATAGCCTGCTTTCTCCGCGATGTCGTGTATGTTGATTTCCTCAAACCTTCGTTCTTCCAACAAGGTTATCAAAGCATCGGCAAGGCAGTCTTTCAGAAAAGTGGTGTTCATGGTCAGTCTTACATTGAGACTGCAAAGATAGAAAAAAAGAGCCAATCTTCGGATTGGCTCTTTTGGGCATAATGCCCGAAAACAATACTTTCTTTACTCTATGCTATTAAAACGTATAGCCGAGACCGACGAAAAAGCCGTTGGCTTTCAGAGTGTAGTTGTCACTCTTGTCGAGGTCAAGAAGACCAAAGCGATAGCCGCCAAACAGATTGAAATTGCTATACTTCACATCGGCGCCCAACACAACGTATAGGTTGAAACGGTTTCGGTTGCTGTTGTCGCCATACCAGTTGGAACTGGTCTCGCCAAAGATGGGGTCAACGCCCTTGGTGGTACCCGTGAGGGCAAGACTGGGCATCGGACCCACAAAAGGAACGATGGCTAAGTCACGGTTCACAGCGATCTTGTAGTTGAACAAAATTGGCACGTCAACCAGGATTTGGGTTTCCTTGGTTTTTCCTGTGAAGCCCCAAAGGGTTTGGGTAGCGCTTCTCGTGTTCATGCGGAATTGTGCACCAGCAGCCACGCCGAGACCTTTGTAAAGGTCTATGTTCTGGCTGAATCCGATAGAGAAACCTTGGTAATTCGTGCTGTTGCTACTCGCAACAAAAGTCTCAGGGGCATAAGTTGCATAGAGGGTTGATTGAGCCTGCACATTTCCGGCTACGAACATAGCGGCCACAAGAGCCATGATTGCTAATGCTTTTCTCATTTCTATTGATTTTTGAATTGGGCTGCAAAAATACATGCTTTCTTGTTACATAAATCCACTAATTTTTGTTTTTCCGCCAAAATGCCAAAAAAATGCGACAATCTGAAAGGAAAGTCGCATTTACAATCTCAGTACAATTATTGCGGTAATAATACGTTATGGAATAAAGACAAATCTAAATCATTAATTACTATGAAGAAAGTGTTTTTTAGTTTAGTGCTCCTCTGCGGCCTGGTCCTGATCGGCACCAGTTGTAAAGATAACAACAATAACGGAACGACTGTTACTCCCGAAGTGGAATCAGGTAAAATGACGGTGAACACTACCACGTCCGACATCGTCACTGCCAAAGCCGTCACTTATGGCCAGACAAACGCCATCGTTTTGGCCAACAAGGAGATGGCTGCCGACAAGAACGAAGGCATCGCCATCATCTTCAACGGCCCCATCACCCCTGGCACCTATACGATGGGCAACACGAAAGACCCTATCCCCACCGTGGTCGGATTCCACGAATTCAACCTCGGCGAGCTGCCTTTCATCATGGGCGCCGACACCTTGTTCTACGGCGATACCTACTATTGGATGAATGGTGAACTGGCCGTCGTCCAAAACAACGATGGCACTTATCATGTCGTTTTGTCACAATGCATGGGTGCCAACAACAACGGCCAAACCGTTCAACTGGCCCTTAACTTCACCGGCCCGCTGACGCCCTACACTTTCGACACCGAAAACAAGTTCAAGATCAAGAACATTGAAAGCCCCATTGGCTTGGCAGGTGTTACCTTGCTTGATGGCCTTAGCTCGCTGGGCCTAGATGTGAAGTCGATGCTCTTCATGTCGTCTGATCGCAAGCGTTTCTTCATCGTCAGTTACCTTGGCGGACAAGTCGTTGATGGCGAGTACAACCTTGGCTACATCGGCACACCTTATCTGCCCGCCTTCCCCTGCGTGCATGTTGCCCTTGACGGTGACTTTTGGACCTTCCAGCCTCAAACGGGCTATATCGCCAAGAGCGGGACGCTGAAGGTTGTCACCAACGACGACGGCACCAAGACCGTCATCATGGAGAACCTCAAGCTGAAGAACGTGGAACACGACAACGAGTTCTTCTTCCCCATCATCGACGGCTCGCTGCAGTACCACGGGTATATGTATGAGCTGAGCCTGTAAGGTAACACAATCACCGCCGCAAAGGTCAAGAAAACCCCTGCGGCGGCCTCTTAAACCAGTTTGATAATCCTCCCCGCCACTTTCTCAGGATGGTCGATCAACAGTTGGCCGTGGTTCATGCTTTTGAAGACTTGGACGTGTGCCTCAGGACAAAGCGAGAGCAAGTGTTTCGCTTGTGGCTTGGCGACAAAGGCTTCCTTTGTGCCATACCAGAAATGAATGTCTTTCCCCGAAATATGCTCTAATTTGTTGGTATAAACAGACTTATAACCATCCAAAACGGCTTGTCTGCCTCCAAAAGGGTAGATCTTTTTGCATTCGTCGAGAAGGACATCAAAATAATGGGAATGGAACACCCATCTCCAAAATCTTGTCCATCGGTAGCAGGTCCACACATTGAAAGCCTGATAGTGGCGCAGCGGCCCGACCAACCAGCGTGGCAAGGGCAACAAGGGTGCCGCGTCAAGGATGGCGTGGTCAATGGTGATCTCATCGCGCTCCAACACATGCGACAATATCTTTCCACCCAAAGACAGACCGTAGGTGCAATCCAAATGGCCGTCATGGTGCTTTTGCACATACGCAATCACTTGCGCGGCTTGGTCGTCAACGGAGGTGAAGCGTGTCTGTTTGCCCAAAGTGAAGCCATCCACTTCAACCGCGACGATTCGGAAATGCGCTTCCAACAAGCGCACAAGTGGTAGAAATATCTCGTAAGACACCCCCAGTCCGGGAATGAGTAGTAATGTCGGGGCTTTTTCTTTGCTGAAGGTCTGGAATTCCATCTTAGATATACAGTTTGTCATATAAGCCGTCGCGAAGACCGATATACATGTTCTTCAGCAAAGGCATGCTGCAAAAGTACGCTTTTCCCCGCTATGTGACAAACAAAAACCGCCACAACGATTAGGTTAGTTGATTGCTGCGACCAATTCATCGCTGATGTTGTTACCTATTTGGCGGCAGACATCCTGGCTCCATTGTTGCGCCATCCTGATGCGAGAAACCTGGTCGCGCGAGCCTTGCAGCATGGCATAGATATAGCCGGCATTGAAATTATCTCCAGCTCCGACAGTGCTGACCGTCTCTATCGTCTGCACGGGATAAGTCTCGCAGCCTTCGGGCGTGTATACCCGTACAGAACGCGGACCGTCGGTCAGTATCAGCGTGGGGCAATGTTGGCTTACCCGTTCGTAGATGGCATCTCCGTCAAGAAGACCATACATGTACTCGAAATCTTCCGTCGACCCACGCACCACATCTGCCAGACTCATGTTCTCCTCGATATTGGACATCACGTTAGGCAAATCGGGAATATGGTCTTTGCGGAAGTTGACATCATAATAGAGCCACGCACCTGCTTCTCGGGCGGCACGCAACAAACCGCCAACGACAGGACGTATAGCGGGATTGATGGCAAAGAAGGAACCGAAGAGCACCACATCATCCTTGCAAAACTCCGGCAACTTGCCGTCCAGCGAGACAGACGCATGATCTTTGTAGAACACATACTGTGCATCGTTGTGCTCATTCAGGAAAGCTAATGAGATGTGCGACTTGATATGCTGGTGACGGCAAACATATTCCGACGACACGCCGTTTTCTTGCAGATAGCGGCAAATGATTTCTCCGATATGGTCGCCACCCACCTCCGTCACCATGGCGCAGGGCACACCTGCACGACCAAGGGAGACAATACTGTTGAAGGTCGAGCCGCCTGGAACGGCTTTCTGTGGCTGGTCGTTCTTAAACAGAATGTCCAATACGGTCTCTCCGATACCTATTACACGTTTCTTGGTCATAAAGTTACCTTTTGAAGACATCAAAAATGCCATAGCTGATGTCTTGTTGATAGGCATCGTCTCCTTCGATCTTCTTCAGCTTTTTGATGGTTGGCGCAACCACGGGGATGAGGATAATCTCATACACTGTCTTCAGAACGAACTGAAATGCCATCTGGATGAACATATCCTTCACAGAGAGAATTCCGAGAGTGGCGATGGGGAAAAACAGGAGAGAATCTGCCGCCTCGCCCATGACGGAACTCAACGCCAGACGTCCGGCGAGCTTGCTCTTGTCGGTCTTCTGTTTTCTGCGACTCATAACATAGGAACTGACAAAGCTGCCGGCCAGGAAGGCGATGCACGATGCCAGCGTGATGCGTGGGGTCAGACCGAATATGGCATGAAATCCTTTGTTGAGGTCATCGGCAGACGCTACACCGGGAATGACGTCCACAAGGAGGGCGACACCCATGAACAGAAAGTTGAGTATGAACCCCATCCAGATGATTAGACTCGCTCGTTGGAAGCCCCATACCTCACACACGGCGCGGCAGATGACATACGTCAGCGGGAAAATGAGCAGACCTCCTGTGAGGGTGATGGAACCCACGACAATCTCTTTGGCTTCAAAGATATTGGCAGCGATCAGACATACCGTAAACAGCAGTCCTAACTGCATGAAAATGACACTGACCTTATCGGTCACTGGCTTCTTGTTGTCTATACTTTTCATGGTTTTCTTCGTTTTTCATTCGTGCAAAAATACAAAAAAACACATATCTGTTGAATGGCTTTCTCTGCATTGTTAGTTACTAAGAATCATGGCAAACCCTCCAGCAACCAAGGCAGCAGGAACGCCCAAAAACATCCCAATAAGCGCCTCTTTGATGTGGAACCAGTAGTTGTGGTAGGCGGCAGTCATGTCCTCCGTGCCGGGAATGACGAAATGTTTGTCGTGGCAAAACCAGAGGCAGTCGAGCACTATCGCGTCGAACCAGTTCACTACCACCCAGAGGGCATAGGCCGTAAGCGCGCCGCATAGGAAGGTTGTGCATCCGTTGACGTACTTGACCAATAAACCCAGCAGCACGCCGAAGACTATCATGGCGAAAATCTTCTTGACGTAAAATACCACACCTCCAGGACGGTTGCTCGAGTCCACCAAACCTAATTGGTCGCACCGCTCGATGATGGCAGGCGGGTAGTTGAAGATGCTCTTAATGGGGTTCCGTGACATCAGGAACACAAACAGCGTGAACAAGGCGCACGCGATAAGGGATTCAATCAGGAATGTCATTTCTTTTTCTTTGTGTATTTAGCTTTTACTATTTCAAATGAATTGCGCGTAAGGTCTTTCAACAAATCGTCGGGTACTCGGCGTGGGTCGACACCAATCCAGTGTTTGGATGATTCATTGAAGGGGTTGCCGATGCCGTCGTGCTCAGCTTTCAGCTCCTCAATCCGTTCGGGCTGGCACTTGAGCGAGATGAGCTTGAAGTAGTCGCAATCAAAGTAGGAGAACATGTGACCGCAGACATAAAACACCAAAACGCCTTCGCCGTTTTTGAACTTGGTGAAGGGGAACTTCTCCTCAATGCCATCGCCTAACGAAAGGCAAAACTCGCGATAATCCTCGATATTCATGACTGTTTTATCCGACGATTTTTAGCCCAACAATAGAAAGAATCAGTGTGCTTAGGAAAAACACCCGCCAGAATGTGGCAGGCTCGTGAAAGACAAAGATGCCCAACAGCACCGCGCCAACAGCGCCGATGCCCGTCCAAACGGGATAGGCAACACCGATGGGGATGGTCTGGGTGGCTTTTGCCAACAAAACGGCACTCAGCACATAAAGCAGGCCGAAGCCCGTGATCCAAAGCCACCACTCGGTGCCGACCGCCAATTTGGTCTTGCCGAGGCAGAAAGCGAAGCCGGTTTCACATAGCCCGGCGATGATAAGGATGATCCAGTTCATAGTGGTTGCAAAGGTAGTCTATTTTCCGCTAAACGACAAACCATAATATATTCATCAGGGGTTTCTTTCCACACTTCAAATCCAGCCTTCCGATACAATCTGACTGCGTAGTTCGCCTTTTGTACTGATAGCGAGACCTGCTTGTATCCATCTTTCCGCAAGAGCTGCAACATGCTCTTAAGCAGCTCCGTACCGATGCCTTTGTGGCGATACCCCTTATAGAGCGACATGGCCAATGAGGGTGTATCATCGGCTATGTTTCCATAATCTTTCATAATCCTGGTCCACACGGCTCCGACAATTTTTCCGTCACATACGGCCACAAGACACCTATCATCCGGCATCTGACCGAAATTCTTAACATATACCTGCAAATCTTCGTTCTCGATGATGGATCTCGGCGGTGCAGCAACACCTTCTGGGATGAAAATGGCCTCATATAGGAAGTCATCCAATAGCGGCGTTTCTTCTAACCGCATTTCCCGTGTTACTTTGATGTATTCCATATCATGTGTTATATTGTGTTGATTGTCTTTTGAAGTTCTTCTAAATACCTTGCTGCATGACCACCGTCCATTTGAACATGGTGGAACTGAAAGGATATGGGCAAGGTCGTCTTAAACAGACCTATGCGGTATTTCCCCCACATCACCATCGGGTTGCAGAACAAGTCAGTGTATTGGTTCACGATGCAGTCAAGCTCTGTTTCCACCATAGCAGAGGTCCCTATCACCATCGCATCATCCAAAAAAGTGCTTTGACAGGTTTTACTCGCTGTCTGTGTCAAGGTTGCATAGTCCTTGCAGAACTGTTCGAAGTCATCTGTATAAGGAATGTCACACGAGTTGATGCCACCACCTTTGTTGCTCACAATCACATTGATGGCGAGGCGGTCGTACTTGAATAGCCGTCCTTGCTCAGGCAACAGGTAAAATTCATCCACTTGGCTTGCTGCCTTTCCGATGCACCAACACAAAAGGGCGTTGAACTTTACACTTTTTTGCCTGCTCACTTTACAAAGGTGCGTCACATCGAAAGTCTTGGTGAGCGTCACCATCGGCATGGGCGACTTCATCCATAGTTCAAATGCTTGCGCCCGGCTGGTTTCTTTTGGGTTGATTTCCTGTTTCATTTCTCATCCAACGATTTCTATGATGATCCCGTTCATAATGGCCGCAAAAGTACGCTTTTCCTCACTGAGCGACAAACAAAACTACGGTAAAGAGCGCGATACCTTTGCAAAGTTTCACTTTACCATCCGCAAAATCTGTTTCTCTGTAGCCTTAGGACAAATCGTTTGAAGATGTTGGCAGATGCGGTCAAACGACTCCTCAGGCGAGCGGCTGCATTGGCAGAGGTCGCGGCCATAAAGCTGTTCGGGGGTGGTGAGCAGCGACCAGCCCCAGCCGTATTCGTTGCCGTGGCGGTCTGTGGGATAGACGAAGTCCTCGGTGACGATGCGCGTGGCCATCTGTAAGCGTGTGACAAAACCATCAAAACGGCTGCGCATCTTTGGGCCGTCGAAGCCACACAAGGCTCGCAACTCACGGGTGATGAGGCTACCATGTTCGGCGAGCGTCAGCAGAATGGCCTCCTCGATGCTCCCTTCCTTTGGTGTCGGATGTTTGCTGCGGCGATAGTTACAAAAGTCGGGCCACCACGCGCGGCTGATGAATCCCGCCTTGCCAGCGAAGAACTTGCCATAGACGTGACCGCCTTCAGTGATGACCTCGCCTTTCCATTTCCACAGCGGCCAGTCCCAGCCGCCGTCGTCAAGCACCACATAACGGCAGTCCACGTCAACCATGTCTTCGGCGGAAAAGCCACGGATGCCACTGTCTAAAAGCGGAAGGAAACCGATACGGTCAATCAGTTCCATCAGTTCCACGCTGTTATGAATCGCTTGGGTGGTCATATTCTTCGTGTAGATCATTATATATTTCTTTGGCTGAAAACTTTTCCATTCCGATAGCTTGTTTCTTCAAAAACTCTGTCTGTCCATGGAAAACGATTCGGACTGCAAAATTAAAGAAAAACCACATCAAAGCACAAAACCCTATCTGTATTTCTGCCTGAACTCCGATGGCGACATTCCCTCTTGGCGCTTGAAACACCTAAACTATACAGGTGATGTTTTTCCTCTTTTTTGTCGTTCTCAGTGCCAAAACTAATCGGAGTCAAGCGGTAAAAACTAATAACAGCAAAGCAAAATAAACTAATGATTTTTTGTCTATATCTATCCGTATATGAATCGTAACAGATGCACAAAAGTTTTTGTAAATTTGCATCGTTAAAACCAAGAGGAATGCTATGAGCAACGAGTCTATAATTCAAATATTTGAGGGCATCAATGTCCGCATTGTCTGGAATGAGGAAGAACAAGAATACTATTTCTCGATAGCGGATGTTGTGCAAGTTTTGACAGAAACAGTCAATCCTCGCGATTACATAAAAAAGATGCTAAAACGAGACCCCGAACTGAAATCCAAGTGGGGGACAATTTGTCCCCCTGTTCGAATGTTGGCTCCTGATGGAAAATACCGCATGACCCAAGCTGCCACTTTGGAGGGCGTTTTCCGTGTCATACAATCCATTCCTTCCAAAAAGGCGGAGCCTTTGAAACAATGGCTCGCCGAGATAGGCAAACAACGCATCGACCAGATGATTGACCCGGAACTGACTTTCCAGATGGCCGTTGAGGACTACCGCCGACAAGGTTATTCCGACAAGTGGATTGAAAACCGCATGAAGTCTATTCGTACGCGCAACGAACTCACCAACGAATGGAAACGCTCGGGCGTGACCGAGCAAAAAGACTATGCCATGCTGACCAACATCCTTACCAAGGCATGGAGCGGCATGACCACGGGGCAATACAAAACCTATAAAGGCCTGACGAAAGAAAACCTCCGCGACAATATGACCACCTTAGAATTGGCCTTGAATACGCTTGCCGAAGCTGCTACTACTGAGATTTCACGCCACCGTAATCCCAAGACAATGACCGAGAACAAGCAAGTTGCTCAAAGCGGTGGCAACGCAGCTAAACTTGCCCGAAAAGATATTGAAAGACAAATCGGACATAGTATTATCTCTCCCGAAAAAGCCTCGGATTACCTCCTTCCTGCTGATGATGCTGAAGTGAAGGAAATTGAGGAATAAATCAAGATAAGAATATATGGCGGCATTAGAGCAGGCCAGTGTGCAGGGAAATATAGAAGGGTTTGTGCGGTTTATTGGGAGGGTGATGTGATTGGTTCCCAAAATCTACAATATCGGTTCATTTTTATTCAACATTTCCTGTGCCAAAGCATTCACGGTATCAACGTCAAGAGGATCTAGAACGATTTCTTCCGGCTTCAAATCCAAAAGGAACTGCATATAATTTGGGAGTGTCAGCAGAGGACCTTCACGGCCAATGTTGAAATCTCCAAACTTAATTGCATGATACACATGATACTTTTCGGGATGCTTCAGTGCTGTGGAAAGGCTCTTCGCTTTGGCTGTTTTGGCTTTGACTTCAACGGGAACACATTCTCCTTTGTAGTTCACCAAAAAATCCAGTTCCATGCCTGATTCCTTGCGATAGTAGTACAAACGCTGCTCTTTCTTATGAAGTGTATCGGCCATCAGGTTCTCGTAAATAGCGCCTTTGAAGCCGCCCAAGTTCCCTTGCATGATGTCGTTTCGGGTGGAGCCACCAAGCATGGTGACAAGTAGGCCGATGTCAGTGATATATACTTTGAAGGTTGATTCGATGGCGTTGCCTTCCATAGGCAAGCCTGTCGCCTCTGTGTTATAGCAGCGATGGATCATCCCAGCGTCTTCCAGCCACTGAAGCGACCCGGCATAATCCTCGGCACGACCATCTTTCTTAATGAGGTTGTATTGGAACTTTTTGTAGTCCTTGGCCAATTGCTTGGTTATGGAGTCGAAACAGCCACGAATATAAGGCTTGTCATCGTCACTGGCATATTTCACCATGTCGTCTTTATACTCTTTCAGTATCCTACGGAGTACAGCATCAACTTTGCTCAAATTGCCCGTCTCTATCAGTTTGTTCACCGCCGCAGGCAAACCGCCAACGGCGACATAGCGGTTCATGAGGTCTTTCAAAGTGAGATGCATCCCGATGGGAACAGGTGTTTCATTGGTCAGACAGCCCTTTAGGAAGTCTATCACTTGTTCCGAGACTCCATTAGCCCAAAGAAATTCCTCGAAATCAAGCGGATACATCTGTATAATTTCTTCAGAGCCAACAGGAATAGAGTTCTTTCCCAACTGTATATCGTCCTCTTGTTTCCGTTTCAATTTCTTTTTCTTTTCGCCATAACCTTGTACACCCAAAAGAGAACCAGTAGCGATGACATCGTAGCGTCCGTCCTCTTTAAAAAACTTCAAGGACGTGCGGGCATCAGGACAGTCCTGTATCTCATCGAAGATGAAGCAGGTCTCTCCGGGGACGAAATTAGCTCCTTTAATCTGGGCGGAGAGCTCCATAAGAATGTCATCGACCTCTTTAGAACCCAGAAAAGCACCAATGCGCCGAGGCTGCTTAGTAAAGTTCATGTAATAGACATACTTGTAGTTGGCCTCTGCGAATTTTTGGACAATAAAAGTCTTGCCGCACTGGCGAAGTCCCATGATAACAAGCGGCAAATGTCCAGGGGTCTCTTTCCATTCTCGTAAGGTGTCCTCTATTTTACGTCGTAACATATCCTATACCGATTGAATGTGCAAAAATACACTTTTCTGAACGAAAAAAGCAACTTTTTCCCATTTTTCTGAACGAAAAAATCAAAAATTTCCCATTTTTCTGAACGAATAATTACCTAATCGACCCGTTTTTCTGAACGAATCATTTACCCACAATGCTCCACAAACCATAAAAATATCGCCAAACTATCCCTATCAGTCTTGAACATATACTCAGGATGCCATTGGACAGCCCAGACAAAACGCTTACTCGTCATCCGTGCCGCTTCGATGATACCGTCAGGAGCGACTGCCATTGGCGTCAAATCATTAGCGAGGTCTTTGACGGCTTGGTGGTGCAGCGTGTTCACTTCGAGGATGTCTTTGCCCAAAAGCGTCTTAAGGCCTCCTTCCAACATGACTTTATGCGTCGGGACACCGTAAGGCTTGCCTTGTCGGTGGATGATGTCTGACGGGTACTGCGAGGGCAAATCCTGCCAGAGTGTACCGCCTAAAAACACATTGATGAACTGAAGGCCACGGCAGATGCCGAGAACCGCCTTGTCGGCTTGCAGGACTTTCTCCAGCAGAAGCGTTTCCAACCTGTCACGTTCCGGACTAGGAACGATGGTCCCAGTGGCATCCTTCATCCCATAAAGCTCTGGGGTGACATCCTGACCACCGGTAAACAGGAATCCGTCGCAGGTTTCCACTATCCGACTTACATCCTCTTCCGACATTTCAAAAGGCAGGACGACAGGGATACCTCCCGCAGCCTTGATGCCCTCCAAATAATCCGGCAGCATCCAGACGCTCTTGCGCTCTGCATCCCAAAGGGGAGTGACGCCGATGATGGGTGACTTATTCATTTTCCCGACGTTTTTTAAGTCCTACAATAGCCAGAATCAGCGAGCTAGGGAATTATCGTCTCCAAGCCCCAATCACCTCACCGATATAAACGGTGTGGATGCCAGCATCGAAGCCGTCATACCACTTCTTCGGCGTGTTGTTACGGAAGTCCTGTTCGGTCTGGTGCCAGGCCGTCATGGTCTCACATTCGATGACCAAGTTGGCTTCCTCGTAATAGGGTGTACCGTGCTCAGTGTAGGCCACATGCAGGCCAAGGGCAGCGGCCTTGTCACCGTCGCGTCCGCTGTGTGAGCCAAGGTATTTCCAGATTTCCGGGTCGTCGAATTGCATGATGGTGAAACGTGGGTGCTTCTCCATGAACTCCCAGGTGTAGCGTCCTGGAGCCACATAAACCGTCACTGCCGGACGGTTGTGGCCGAGGTAATTGCCGATGCCGCCCCAACCGATGGTCATGGCGTTGCTCTCGGCGGTGTCGCCCGAGCATAGGATGAGGTTCTCGGTGAACCAGGTGAAGCCGTTCTTTTGAAACTCATGCTGCACATCGAAGGCAGTCAGCTCTTTGTTTTCCTTATTCATAGTTTCGTCTTTTTGTTCCTGTTGTTGAGGACTGGCGCAGCCGACGAGGGCGATGCAGAAGAGGGTAATTAAGTGCTGTTTCATTGAAAATGATGTGTTTATTGAAGCGCAAAGATAAACAATTTCTATCTTTGCGCCCGAAATGTTTATCGGAGAACTAATATCATTAGGCGTAGCCGTTTCGTGGACTGCCACTGCGTTGTTTGCGGAGGTAGGCTCAAAACGCATGGGCTCGCTGCCGTTCAACACCATCCGCATGACGATGTCGTTGCTGTTTCTAACCCTCACGTTATGGCTGGTGATGGGGGTGCCGTATCCCCGTTATGCCGACGGCAGCACTTGGACATGGTTGCTGCTTTCGGGTGTGGTTGGGTATGTCATCGGTGACTATTGTCTGATGCAGGGTTACATTAAGATAGGTTCTCGTTTCGGTCAGCTCTTTATGACTTTGTCGGCACCTACGGCAGCACTCACAGGCCGGCTGCTCCTCGGCGAACAGATGCGTCCCATAGCCATCGTTGGCATGGTCGTCACCTTGAGCGGCATTGCGCTTTCGATATTGTCGAAGAGCGACAAATCCGATCATCATGCCATCCATTTCAAGCTACCAGCGAAAGGCATCTTTTTCGCGGCGATGGCTGGCATTTGTCAAGGCTTCGGCCTGGTGCTCAGCAAGGTAGGCTTGACGCATTACGACGCTGCCCTCACTGCCGCTGGCATCGCAGGCGATTCGGTCTTTGCCAATGCTGTGTTACCTCTGCCTGTCAGCGTCAGCATGTCCTTTGCCGCTACCACTATCCGCGCTTACATTGGATTGGTGGGCTTTTTCCTAGCGTTGGTTTTGTTCAACAAAGACGGACTTGCCCAGTTGCGTCACGCCGTGAGCGACCGCAAGGCGATGTGGTGTGTGCTGGCATCTACCATATTCGGGCCATTCATCGGGGTCAGCGCGTCGCTATTGGCCACGCAATTCACCTCGGCGGGTATCGCCCAGACGCTCTTTGCGCTCACGCCCATTCTCATCATCGCCCCAGTAGCCATCCTTTTCCATCAAAAGGTGACCTTGCGCGAAGTCATAGGCGCTGTGATCAGTGTCGTTGGTGTGTGTCTATTTTTTGTGTAACTCATTGACCTGCACAAAAAAAAGATGCGGAACCAGAACCCTTGTCCCGCATCTTTAAAACTAACTCAAAACTCATCCTTGTACAGTATGACAAAAATCTGCTGCAAAGTAACAGCAGTTCCAGAGACTGTGAAATCCCCATTGATGGGTATTTAGATCAGGCCCATTAACCATAAATAAGGAATCCTACCGACCAAGCCGCCGCTGTCACGGTTTTTGCAGCGGAAAGCATCTACGGTCTTTAAGGCATCACCTTCCTGAACAAAAACATTTCATCATCTTCATGCCAGTTCCCTACCTCTTCTTCAGGTATGGCTGGACCACGAAAATGCTTGTTCCAGAACTCCACGATGTGGAACCCGCAGCGGTTCACATAAAAATGGATGTTCCGCTTCTCGAAATAAGGCGTGCAGGTTTCCCAAACGATGATTTCAGGATGCAGCTTCTCGATGAGGCACCAGGCAGCGTAACCTATGCCTTTGCTATGGACTTCTGGGTTGACGAAGAGCAACTCCAGTTCTCCACGAAGAAAAGCCTTGTCGACAGAAATAATCGCACCGCCGACTTTTTCTCCATCCAAAAGGATGCGGTAGGCTTCGACGTTCTTACCGTCAATGGAACGCTCTATCGTGGCGCGTGAGATAATCTCGCCGTCCTCTTCGAAATGGTCGTCTCTCATCCCGAACTCTTGCGTGGCACCGTACTTGAATGCACGTTGGTTGTCGAGGATGAACTGCTCGCGGTCGTCGGGCTGCAAAGGTACAAGAATGACGTTGGGGTGATTTGCTTTCATGGCTATTCTAGACATGTTGCTTTATATAGATTGATATAACTCTGTTGCTTTTCGAGCCAGTCGGTCGTCTGCTGCAACTGCGCATCGAGCCAAGTGCTTTGGGCGATGAGTACCTCCAAGTAAGTTGCACCGGCATAGCGCATCTGTTCGCGGCTGTTCTCGTAGGCTTTTCGGCTGGCTTCCACCTGTAGGACACGAGCCTCTTCGCGGGTGCTACAAGCCTGACAGTCCACCAAGGCATCACGCACCTCGCCGCCAGCCACAAGCAAAGCCTTCTCGAAAGCGATTTGTGCCTGCTCTTGCTGTGCCTGTGCCACTTTCAGGTTGGCTTTCAGCCGCCCTTGGGCAAACAAGGGTTGCACCAACGAACTGATGGCGTTGAGCAGTATCTGGGCAGGATTAATGGTCACTCCGCTGTTGTTGGTCCAGCCGACACTCCCGCTGATGCTCAAAGTAGGATAAAACTCCGACCGAGCCACCTTTACATTGCTGAAAGAAACCCTTAACTGGTATTCTGCCGCCAACACATCGGGGCGGGCTGACAATGCTTCCAAAGGAATGGCTCGTTCCGTGTCCATTACCGCGCCTCTCACTGCTGACCAAGAGGCTCGTGCAATCGTCTCGGGTTGGCGGTTGAGCAACAGGCAAAGCGCACTCTCCGCTTTTCGAATCTGCGCTTCCAGCATGGGCAACGAGGCCACCACACTTTGATAGTTCGCTTCCGCTTGGTTGACGGCGGCTGCCGTTTGCTGCCCGACTTCCTTCATCGCCCGAAGCACCCGCAAGTTCTCCTCTTGAACGCGGATGCCTTCCAGCGTGACAGCATATTGTTGGTCAAGCATAACCAAAGTATAATAGGCATTGGCCACCTCCGCAGCCAGTTGAATCTGCGCATAGCGTAGCTGTGCCGAGTCCTTTTGCAGTTCTGCTCCTGCCATCTCCTTCTGATGGTGACGTTTGCCTCCAAAATCCAGTTCCCAGTTCATCGTCAGCGGAAGCTCGTAGGTATAGGTCGCCGATGTGTTTTGCGCTTTCGTCACCGTGCCAGAGGGCGACAAGGCCACGCTCGGCAGATAACTCAGCCGTGCCTGTCTCAGCATCGCCTCCGACTGCTCCAGCGACAGTTGCGCCGTCCGTAGGTCACTGTTGTTTTCCAAGGCCTCGTTGATGTAGGTTTGCAATAACGGGTCGGGGAAGATTTGCTGCCAACTTTGTGCTGCCAACATTTCCGAACAAAGGGCAAACACTAACATCAATACCATTCTTTTCATCGCTTTTCCTCCTTTCTTTCCATTGGTTTGAATCGTTCCTGAACCTTCTGGAACACCGCAAACAACGCCGGCACGGTAACGAGCAAGCCCAAGGTGCCGAACAACATGCCACCTACAACGCAAACGCCGATGGTGCGGCTGCCGTTGGCTCCTGCACCCGTAGCGAACATCAAAGGTAACATACCGAAAATCATCGTCAGTGAAGTCATCAAGATGGGACGCAGACGCTCCTTCGCACTTTGAAGAGCGGCTTGCCCGATGGATAGCCCTTTCAAGCGACCTTGCGAGGCGTATTCCGTAATCAAAATAGAGGTCTTCGCCAATAGGCCGACCAACATGATAAGGCCAATCTGCATATAGATGTTGTTCTCCACGCCAAAGAGTTGGGCAAACAACAGACTGCCCGCCAAGCCGAAAGGCACCGACAGCATCACCGCCAACGGGATTAAGAGGCTTTCGTAGAGCGCGACCATCACCAGATAGACGAACAATGCGCTGATGATGAAGATAAAAACCACGCGGCCAGAGGTGCGGCTCTCCTCGCGGGTAATGCCGCTGAACTCCACACTGTAGCCTACAGGCAACTCCTTTGCCGCCACCTCTTGGATGGCCTTGATGGCGCTGCCCGTACTGCCGCCTTGCGCCACGTTGCCCGACACATCGATGCAGCTGAACATATTATGGCTGCTCAAAGTCTGTGGCATGTATTCCTTGGTGAGTGTCACAAACTGGCTGATGGGCAACATCGCGCCCGATTCCGAGCGGACAAAGAGCTGGTCAAGCGACTCGGGACGGATGCGGTCGGAAGGTCGCAGTTGCGTGGTGACCTGATACACCTTGCCGTATTTGTTGAAGTTGGAGATGTAGTCGCCACCAAGATAGGCACCCAGTTCGTTGAGCACCGTTGAAGGCGAAACGCCTACCTTTTTGCAGCGCGACACGTCCACATCCACACGGTATTGCGGGTAGTTGACATCGTAGTTGGAATAGATTTCGCCGATTTCAGGGCGTTCCTGCAACTTCTCCAAGAAACGGTCAGTGATCTCTTTCAAGGTGCGGACATCCATGCCGTTGCGATCCTGCACCGCAAACTCGAAACCGCCGCCACCACCATAACCTTCAATCATGCCTGGTTCCATCGCGAACGACTGCGCCTCTCGCTCCTGCGCCAGCAGCTCATTGATCTGCTCCATCACACCCGTTGATGAGTTCTCGTAGCCCTTGCGCTGCTTCCAAGGCTTCAGCTGCACATAAATGAAAGCACCGTTGCTGCCTGCGCCGACACCCACCACGCCGCCCACAGCTTCGACGGCAGGCAATTCCTGTATCTGGTCGCTCACGCGGTTCATCACCTCGCGGGTCTTTTCCATTGTATAGCCTGAAGGCGTGTTGATTTCCACAAACAGGTTGCCCATGTCCTCGTTGGGGACAAAGCCCGTGGGAACCATCTTGAACAACACCACCATCAGCACAGCAGCGACAGCAACGCTGACTGCCACCACCCATTTGCGACCGAGCAGCCAATGCACCATATCTGCGTAATGTTTTAACAATGCGTTGAAGGTCGTTGTGTATGCGGTACGAACCCTTGATTGTAGAGACGTGCCGCGGCGCGTCTCTACAGCAGACGGTTTTAAAAACAACGCACACAACGCCGGTGCCAAGGTCAATGCGTTGATGAACGAGATGCCCACAGCCACCGCCATCGTCAGGCCGAATTGCTTGAAGAAAATGCCTGTGGTACCACCCATGAACGACACGGGGATAAAGATGACCATAAACACCAAGGTCGTGGTGAACAGTGTGACAGCCAACCCCTTCATGGCATCGACAGAGGCTTTATAGGCCGATTTATAGC
>CAMZEK010000033.1 GCA_947305795.1 uncultured Bacteroidales bacterium
TGAGCTATTTCCGCTTGCGAATTGCGCGGCAAAAGTACAACTTTTTTCAATACTGCAAGCAATTTTGAGAAAATTTTTCTTTCTTTGTAGTTTTTTCGCCAGTTTAGCGTCTAACAAGCAAACGATTCCGACCATACATCGACAAGCTCAGTAACCATGAAGGAGAAAGAAACCGAATTTACCCGCATCGTGAAGGCGCACAAAAACACCATCTTCACCGTGTGCTACCTCTTCTCGAAGGACCAGGACGAGGTGAACGACCTGTTTCAAGAGACACTCATCAACATTTGGCGTGGCTTTGACTCGTTCAAGGGACAATGCGACGTGAAGACTTGGATTTGGCGCGTGAGCCTCAACACCTGCCTCACCTTCGAGCGCAAGAAGAAACGCCGCGTTGAGACCATCCCGCTCTCAATGGACATCAACCTTTTCACCGATACCGACGACGACACCAGACAAATCCAGCAACTTTACAGCCGCATCAACAAACTGGGTTTGGTCGATAGGGCCATCATCCTGCTTTGGCTCGAAAACATGAGCTATGAGGAAATCGGACAGATTATCGGCATCTCCACCAAGAACGTCTCCGTCAAATTGGTCAGAATCAAGGAACAACTGAAGAAAATGTCAAACGACTAAAACGCAAAGCTATGGAAAACAAGGAATTGGAAGAAATGAAGGCGCAATTGGCCACTTTGAACGAAAAGTTGGAGAACGAAAGCATCGTTGACGAAAGGCTTCTCGGCGAAGCCACAAAAAAACACCTTTCCGAATTGCAGCGGAAATTGATTGGCAGAATCGTCTTATTCGGTGTGTTGGCTCCTTTTTTATATTATTTTCTTGGGCTATATTTCGGGCTTTGGTGCATGGGAATCGCGATTTTAAGCATTTATGTTTACCGAATGACCCATAAAACCATTTCTGCTTCCATGACCATGACGGAGTACGCCCAGGGAATCCGTAAGGCTCTGAAAACCTACAAAAAAGCCAACAGATTTCTATGGATTTTGTCCGTTTTGCTTATTCTGGCCTTTGGAACATACGTGCTCATATACGTGCTCATCTCCCATTCGTCGAATTTAGGACAAGCCTTTGTTGTTTTCTTTGTGTGTTGCTTTATCGCCCTCGTCATGTGGGTTTCCTATTATATTAGCAACGTGTATGTGTCACCTGATGTGGAACTCATGTTGGAGCAGGTTTTGGAGGATTTGGGGAAAGACAATCAGGATGCAAATAAATCGGCATAGTTTTTGCGGTATTTTACCTGTTTTTATCTAGTTAAAACATTGAAAATCAAACTCTATGAAGAAAATTTACATTCTTTTGCTTTTTGCGGTACTCACATTTCAAAGCGCCTTGGCGCAAAACAATGACCTGAAACATCCTTCAGCCGTTGCCAAGGAAGATGGGTTCAGTTACCGATCGCTGTTGAAACTGCTCAATATGGACAGCGTTTACATCGGATCGAAGTTTGAAAGCGGTTACCACGATTGGCTCGGCATTTTGTATTCACGTGTTGGGCGGTACAAAGACGCGAGACGCGAAGCCGATGCCGTTGGGACTATGTTTGTCAGTCCAATGAGATTTGCTCACAACTACAAAGATGTGAAGGCTGTCCCGTTGTCGCAGGTGATGGACAGCATCATCGAGAACAACCGCGTCATTATGATGAATGAGATGCACTTCAACCCCATCAGCAGAGCCTTTCTCATTAGTTGGTTGGAGAAATGCTACCAAAACGGCTACCGCTATCTTGCTGTCGAAACCCTGAGGGCATCGGACTCGCTGCTGAACCAAAGGCGCACCGTGCTGTTGGGCGAGACGGGATGGTATAGTGACGAGCCTGTCTTCGGCGACCTTTTCAGAACCGCACTCAACATGGGTTACACGCTCGTGCCTTACGAAGGCGACGGCTTCGGAGTTGACCGTGAAGTGAATCAGGCCAAAAACCTCGTCAAAAACATCCTTGACAAAGACCCCGAAGCAAAATTCCTGCTTTTGGGCGGTTTCGGACATATCGCCGACCGAAACGGATGGTACACGATGGGCAGATATTTCAAGGAACAGTCCGGCATCGACCCGTTCACAATCAACTGCATCTTGGCTTTTGATGACCCGTACGGCGAAACCGATTCTTTGCAGACCGTCTACTATGACCTGATTGACAACATGCCCGTCCGAGAACCCATCTTTCTTTACGACACAGTGAAGCATATTTACCCATGCACCGCAGGCATGGACGTTACCTGCTGTTTGCCGCGCACGCGTTTCATCGAAGACAACATCCCCGACTGGAAACTTTACAACGGCAAGGTGCTTTACACTATCGACCGCTGCTTTATCGACAAAAACGGTTTCCCCGAGGGTTGCATAAGTGCGCTCCTGAAATCGGAAGGCGAGCAATGTGTCCCTATTGACCAGTATATGTACGGCAAGGACGAGAAGGAATTCAAATTGGCACTTTACAAGGGTGAGTATCTGCTGCGGTTTGATGATGGGAAAGAGTTCAAGTATGCTACGGTGGAAGTGAAATGAATGATGGCATAAAAGCGGCAAGATTTACACCTTAATTTGTGCTCTTGTTTTTAAAATAAATTTCGTATCTTTGCGCAAAATAGACACCATGCTTTTTGAGGATTACAAATATCATCCTGATGCTAAAGTGAGGCCTTCGCTACTGTGGGAATTCGACCTCGGCAGATTCAACTGGCAGTCGATGCGCGATATTGTGGTGCAGCGTGTGCTGGAGCGCGGTCGTATGGACGACTTTTATGCCATCCTCAATCTGTATGGCGAGGAGGGTGTGAAAGCCGCATTGCGGGCCATCCCATATATGGACGACAAAAACATGAACTTTGCCTGTGTCACCTTTGGCCTTGGAAAGGAGGAACTCAAATGCTACTCAAAGAAACAGTCGATGCCTCTACATTGGAACTCTTGAAACAACTGATGGCCGACAAGCAGTTGGAAGATTTCGTCCTTGTTGGCGGAACTGCCCTTTCTCTTCAAATGGGACACAGAGTCAGTGTTGATTTGGATTTGTTCGTCAACCATGATTTTGAAGCAGAGGAATTGAGAGAATATTTGGAACGGACTTATCATCTGAAGACGGATTATATGACTTTTGCCACCGTGAAGGGTGAAATCGATGGCGTTCAGGTGGATTGCATTGCACATTCTTATCCTTGGATTGGGCCTTTTGTGGAGGAAGATGGCATCAGGTTGGCCAGCATGGAGGACATTTGTGCGATGAAATTGAATGCCATTGCTGGCAACGGCACACGAATTAAGGATTTCGTCGATGTCGCCTACCTGTCGTCAGTGTTTTCTCTACGACAGATGCTGTCGTTTTATGAGGGAAAATACCAAGCGAATCCATTGATGCCTCTCAAAGGCATTATATTTTTCGATGACATCAACAAGACTGCTCCCGTAAAAATGACTGGCGAAAAGGCGTTGGACTGGAAAAAGATAGAAAAGCGATTGCTCGCGATGGAGAAGTTTCCAAATAAAGTGTTTGAGTCATTGTAACATTCTTTTAAAGCAACAACTGAGTCAATCAACGATTCAGCAATTTCTTAATCTCATTCAGCTTCATCAAAGCCTCAACGGGGGTCAAAGTATCGATGTTGGTATTCAGGATATCTTCCTTGATCTGGAGCAATAGCGGGTCGTCCAACTGAATGAAACTCAACTGCATGGCATCATCTTGTTTCTTGGTGGCAGCTTTTTCAACGTCCTCGCTGGTATGGGATTTCTCAAGCACAGACAGCAAAGCCGTGGCGCGCTCGATGACCTTGCGCGGCATTCCCGCCATCTCGGCCACATGAATACCGAAGCTGTGGGCGCTGCCGCCACGCTTCAGCTTGCGCAAAAACACCACCTTGTTACCGACTTCCTTCACCGAAACATGATAATTCTTGATGCGGGCAAAAGAATCCTCCATCTCGTTCAACTCGTGGTAGTGCGTGGCGAACATCACCTTGGCGCGACTCACGGGGTGGTCGTGCAAAAACTCAGTGATGGCCCAAGCGATGCTGATGCCGTCGTAAGTGCTGGTGCCACGCCCGATTTCGTCCAACAGCACAAGGCTTCGCGACGATACATTATTTAAAATGCTCGCCGTTTCGTTCATCTCCACCATGAAGGTCGATTCTCCCGAAGAAATGTTGTCGGAAGCACCTACACGGGTGAAGATCTTGTCTACCAGACCAATACGCGCCGAAGCCGCCGGCACGAAACAACCCATTTGCGCCAGCAAAACAATCAAGGCAGTTTGGCGTAGCAAGGCAGACTTACCTGACATGTTCGGGCCGGTGATGATGATGATTTGCTGCTTGTCGCGGTCGAGATAAACGTCGTTGGCGATGTAACTCTCGCCGACAGGCATCATCTGCTCAATGACGGGGTGACGGCCTTCCTTGATGTCAAGGACAAACGAGTCGTCGATAACGGGTCGCACATAGTTGAATTTCAGCGAAATATCAGCAAAACTTACCAAGCAGTCATTGCGAGCCACAAGGGAAGCATCCACTTGAATCGGCTCCACAAACTCCGTCACAGCGGTGACCAATTCATTGTAAACCCGTTGCTCAATGACACTGATTTTCTCCTCCGCGCCAAGGATTTTCTGCTCGTATTCCTTCAGTTCCTCGGTGATATAACGCTCGGCGTTGGTAAGTGTCTGCTTGCGAATCCATTCAGCGGGCACCTTATCTTTGTGAGAATTAGTCACTTCGAGATAATAGCCGAACACATTGTTATAGCCCACTTTCAAAGAAGAAATGCCCGTGCGCTCCAACTCGCGGCGTTGTATGCCCATGAGGTATTCCTTGCCCGAGCGCGAGAGGCTACGCAGGTCGTCGAGTTCGGCATCGACCCCTTCATTAATATAATTACCCTTGGAGAGCAAGGCTGGCGCATCAGGGTTGAGTGTCTTTTTAATCCGTTCGCGGATGGACACGCAAGGATTGAACTGTTCGGCATATTTCTGCAACGATGGATGCCCGCTCTCTTCGCAAGCCGTCTTCAAAACCTCGATTTGGTCCAAGGCACGACCTACTTGCAGCAGCTCTCTCGGATTTACTCTTGACAGCGACACCTTCGAGATAAGTCGCTCCAAATCACCCACTTGTCGCACAGCCTCTTGGAACTTGGCAATTACGTCGCGGTGCTCTGTGAAGAATTGTACCACCTCATAACGCGCTTCGATTTGTTCCTTGTTTTTCAACGGCAAACTCAGCCAACGGCGCATCAGTCGGCCACCCATTGGCGAAACCGTTTTATCGATAACGTCAATCAGGGTTTTGGCATTCACGTTAGTCGTATGCAGCAATTCCAGATTGCGGATGGTGAACTTGTCCAACCACACATATTGCCCTTGGTCGATGCGCGACAGGGAAGTAATGTGGTCAATCTTATCATGCTGCGTTTCAAGTAGATAATGGATGGCCGCGCCTGCTGCCACGATGCCTTTCGGGAAATCGTCAACGCCGAAACCCTTCAGCGAAACGGTGTGGAAATGCTTGTTGAGCGTCTCATTGGCGTAGTCGTCAGTGAAGACCCAGTCGTCAAAAACGGTGAGGTAATATTTTCCGCCAAACAGGTCGATAAACTCCTTCCGGCGATTGCGCTGCACCAAAACTTCCGACGGATTGAAACTCTGTAACAACTTGTCAATGTATTCGTTGGAGCCTTGCGTGAGATAAAACTCACCCGTCGAGACATCCAAAAACGCAACACCCGAAACTTCCTTGTCAAGATGTACTGAAGCCAAAAAATTGTTCTCTTTCTGCTCCAGTACATTGTCATTATAGGTAACTCCAGGTGTGACCAACTCCACCACGCCGCGCTTCACTAACTTTTTAGCCAATTTCGGGTCTTCCAACTGCTCGCAAACCGCCACTTTCAGGCCAGCACGAACCAACTTCGGCAGGTAAGTGTCCAAGGCATGATGCGGGAAGCCAGCCAGTTCTACATCAGCAGAGGCACCATTGGAGCGCTTTGTCAACACAATGCCCAAAATCTTCGATGACTTGACAGCGTCCTCGCCGTAAGTCTCGTAAAAATCGCCCACGCGAAACAGCAACATCGCGTCGGGATACTTCGCCTTAAACGAATAATACTGCTTCATCAACGGGGTTTCAACTGCCTTTCCTGCCATAATTTCACGTTTAAAAAGACTACAAAAATAGGGTTTTGTTTGAAACAATCGGCGCGTTCATCCAAAAAAAACCGATTCCATACCACGCCAATGCTTTTTTTCACTTACTTTGCGACCAAAACCAAAACAATGCGCAAACTGAAAAATGAGGAGTTGAACCGCTTGTCGAAGGCCGAATTCGAGCAAGCCGTAAAGACACCTATTATAATAATATTGGACAACATCCGTTCACTAAGCAACGTGGGCGCGTTTTTCCGCACCGCCGACGCCTTCCGAATCGAGACACTGTATCTGTGCGGCATCACGGCCTGTCCGCCCCACCGTGAAATCCACAAGACCGCCCTCGGTGCCGACGAAACCGTAATGTGGCGTTATTTCGAAACCACTGAAGCTGCATGCCAAGCACTAAAGGCGGAAAACTATAAAGTCTTCGCTGTCGAGCAGGTGGAAAACAGCGTTTCTTTGGAGGATTTTCAGTTTGAACCACACGCCGCTTATATTTTAGGCAACGAGGTAGAAGGCGTCAGTGAGGCTGCCCTCCCCTATTGTGACGGTGCTATCGAGCTACCTCAAGTGGGCACAAAACACTCGCTCAATGTGTCGGTTTGTGCTGGCATTGTCATGTGGGAAGCCTTCAAAAAGTTGCATTTTCACCCTTAAAATTCCCTTAAAACCGTGATTTTTATGCTTTTTTGACAAAAAACATCAAAAAAATGCGTTTTTTTTGTTGCGCAATCAAATTATTTCCTACTTTTGTTGGCTAAAAGAAGAACAATTATTCAAAATAAACTAAATTACAAACTTAACACATTACGTTATGAAGAAAAATTTGACAATCGCGAAACTCATGATGTTTGTCGTCATGGCGGTTCTTCCATTGAGTATGATGGCTCAGGAAGGCAAAAAGAAATCAAGACCAGCTGAAAGGTACTTTTACATTCAAGCTGACGGAGGTCTCTCTATCAACCACGGTGACTTGGCCAACTACAACGGCTGGGTGTTCGATGATTTCAATCATTACAAGAGCATCGCTCTTCAGAATTGGAACGCCCACTTTGGCATCGGCTATCAGTTCGGAAAAGTTATCGGCATGAACCTCAAGGGTGGTTACGGTCTCCTTTCAGGTCACAAGCACGGACAGCCCCTCTCTTTTATTAGTGGGACACCCGCAGGTATTTACACCAATTTGTCACTCGAAAGAACCAACTACATTGAAGGCAACCTGAACTTGACCTTCAACTTGTTCAACATGTTCAAGTACAATCCGAGAAGAGTCATCAACTTCGTGCCTCATGTCGGTATTGGTGGCACCTACTACAAGGCTGGTGCTATCAAGCAACTTAATGGAGAGGATGTCGTTGCTGTTGACGCTGCCAACAAGGAAGAAGTGCTGAGCGAGGCCGCTACCAAGCGTGACCTTACCTTTACCGTTCCCGCTGGTATGGAAATCACCTTCAACATTGCTCCCAAGTTCGACCTCTTCTTGGATTACACCTATCTCTTCACGGGCAAGGATAACCTTGACCAGATGCAGAAGCAGTATGGCGAAGGCTATTATACCGAAGAGAACCGTGTCATCAACGACAAGGATATGTACAGCCAGTTGAACCTCGGCCTGCGCGTCAAGTTCAACAATCCTTGCGACATCGAGAAGATGGCTCGCGAGGCCAAGAAAATCACCTACCGCGTGAATCCTGACCCGCTGGTTGCTGACGAAAATGGTAATGTTTGCTTCGATGTCATCACTACCATCCCCGAAGAGTACTTCGAGAAGCAAGCTGTTATGAACCTCACTCCTTATCTCGCCTACAACGGTGGCCAGATCGACCTCGATCCCATCACCTTCGTCGGTGAAAAGGTTAAGGGCGAAGGCGACTTCCGTGTTCCTTACAAGGAAGGCGGCGAGTTCACCAAGCACTATTGCATCCCTTATCAGCCCGAGATGGAAAACTGCCAACTCATGGGCAACCCGATGTTCTATGTCTACGACGGCACCATCTATCCTACACAGGATGAAATCGTGAAGAACACCTACTTCACCCAGGGTGGCGAGAGAAAGCTTGCTGATGGCGTGATTTATCACAAGCCTACTCCTCCGGCTCCCACACCAACTCCTCCGGCGCCGACACCTGTTGTTGAACCCACTCCTGACTTCATCTACTACTTCGACTACAACAAGTCCAACATCCTCGGCAACGGCAGAGACGTGCGTGAACGCAACAAGCTCGCCAGAAAGATGGTTAAGGAAAAGCTTACCGACGACGTGAAGGGTGTGAGAATCGAAGGCTGGGCTTCACCTGAAGACAGAACAGGCGTGAACAACAAACTGTCTAACGATCGTGCCAATGCTGCCATCGCCGACATCAAGGCTCAACTTAAGAAGAACGCCAAGAACTTCGAGTATAACGGCAAGGGCAACGGCTCCGACTGGAACACCTTCATGAAACTCGTTGAAAACTCCGACCTTAAGGATAAGGATGCTATCATCAACAACATCAAGAAGTCGTCCAACAAAGAACAGACGATTCGTGAAATGATTGACATCTATCCGCAACTTGAAAAGGACATTCTGCCGCTGATCCGTCGCGCTGAAGTCTACATCGAAAAATAATTGGAGTTGTTTATTACCGAAAAGAGCCATCCGATGGGTGGCTCTTTTTTTTGAATTCAATTGTAAGAACTTCAGAAGGAAATCCGATGCAGACCGATTTCATAAGGCCTATCTATGGCATCGATAATGCGCTGATAGTCCTTTTCATTCGCCACAAAATCAAGGCGGTTGGTGTTCAATAAGAGAATGCGCATGTTACTCTGCTGTTGCCGCAAGAAGTCGAAATAGCCCTGCTGGATGTTCTCCAAATAGGCATCGCTGATTTCCTGCTCGTAGCTGCGACCACGCTTGCGGATGTTCTGCTGCAAACGCTCTACATCGGAATAGAGGTACACCAACAACTCCGGCTTCGGCATATCCGAGAAAATGATATTGAAAAACCTTGCAAAAAGCTGATATTCATCCTCTTGAAGATTATTCCTTGAGAAAATCAGCGATTTGGCCACGTAATAATCCGAGATGATGAAGTCGTGGAACAAATCGAGCACACCCAACTTGTCCTTCAATTGCTGGAAACGCAAAGCCAAAAAGGTCATCTCCAACTGGAAAGAATATTTTTCCGGCTCCTTGTAGAACTTGGGCAGAAACGGATTCTTGTCGCCCTCAAACTCCTCAAGGACAAGCTTTCCATTGAAATCGTTAGCGATGCGCGTGGCCAAAGTGGTCTTGCCCGCGCCGATGGTTCCTTCTATGGCAATGTAATTGTATTGCATGAGTGCAAAGATAGGAATTTGAGCAACGCAAAACGAAATTCGGACAGATTTTTACTTTTTGCGCACCTCCATGGCATCGAGGCAAGCCTCAAGAAGCTCTCTCTGAGTCTGTTGCAAAACGGGATGGACAAAATCAGGTATCAATTCGCATAGGGGCATCAAAGCAAAACGCCGCAGATGCAACCTCGGATGGGGAACCGTCACCATTGGGGTCTGCATCACCCGGTTTCCATAGTACAAAATATCCAAATCGACGACACGGGAGGTGTAACCCTCAATTTCGGGATGACGTACGCGACCCAGTTCAGCCTCAATATCAAGTAGTTGTCGCATCAATTCATCAGGGGCAAACTCCGTTTCGATGACAATAAGGCGGTTCAGAAACCATTCGTCGGCCTCGAAGCCCCACGGCTCCGACTCGTAGGCCGACGAAACCGCCACAATCCGGCCACACCTATTATTAATTAATGCGCAAGCCTGCTCAAAAATCTCGCTTTTGTCGCCCATATTCGACCCAAAGAGAATGTAGCACTTTTCCATGATTCCGATTTTCGGCAAAAATAATACTTTTTCGTTCCAATTTCCCCCAAAAACAATTACTTTTGCGGTCTAAACAAACTAAATCATTTCATCATGAAATTCTCAAAAGTCGTATTAGCAGCCTTTTTAGGCACCTTGATTGCATTGGTAATCAACTTCTTCATCAAGGTCGGCGTGGTTTCGTCCATGATTTCAAACCTGTCAAAATCGGAAGAGACCTCCACCACCGTGAAACCCAACTCCGTGCTTTACATGAAGCTCGACTATGAAATTCCGGATCGCACTACCGACAATCCTTTTGGTGCCATTGACTTCCAATCCATGGAATCGAAAGATGCCACTGGATTGAATGAGATCCTACGCAACATCGAAAACGCCAAGACCGATTCGAAAATCAAAGGCATCTACTTGGAATTGAGTAGCATACCCACCTCAACAGCTACTCTCCAGGAAATCAGAAGCAAGTTGTTGGAGTTCAAGGAGTCGGGAAAATTTATAGTCACTTACGGTGAAAATTATTCGCAAAGCGCCTATTACATGGCCTCCATCGCCGACAAGATTTATCTGAACCCCGAAGGTGCCCTTGACCTGCACGGCATGGCCTCGCAAATCATGTTCTACAAGCACCTTTTGGACAAACTTGATGTTAAGATGCAGATTGTGCGCGGTCCGAACAACAAATTCAAGAGTGCCGTGGAGCCTTATTTCTTGGACAAGATGAGCGAAGCCAACCGCGAGCAGATGGATAAACTGCTTGGCACTGTTTGGGGGCAAATCCTCACGGGCATCAGCCAAAGCCGCAACATCAGCGTGGAACAATTGAACCAAATCGCCGACAATCTTGAGACCATGTTCAACGCGGAAAAAGCCAAAGAATACGGCTTGGTGGACGCCCTTTATTACAAAGACCAAGTTTTGGACGAGCTTAAAGGCCTGACGGGCAGCAACAAGAGTATCAACGCGGTAACAAACGCCAACTATGCCAAATCCTATAAAGACAAGAACGCGAGTAAGAACGAAGTGGCTATCATCTATGCCTCGGGACAAATCTTCGACGGCAAAGGCAACGAAGAAGAAGCCATCTATTCCGAGAACCTCAGCAAAACCATTCGTAAGGCCCGCGAAGACGAGAACGTGAAAGTCGTTGTGCTTCGCGTCAACTCCCCTGGCGGTAGTGCACTTGCTTCGGCCGTCATTGGCCGCGAGCTTGATTTGACCAAAGCCGTAAAGCCCGTCATCGTATCAATGGGCAATTATGCCGCTTCGGGTGGTTACTGGATTTCGGCCAATGCTGACTACATCTTCGCTGATGCGACCACACTCACGGGTTCCATCGGCGTGTTCGGCACCTTCCCGAACATGCAAGGCTTCCTGAATGACAAAATCGGCCTGACTTTCGATGTAGCCAAAACTAATGAAAACTCCGACTTCGGTAGTGTCGCCCAACCACTTACCGAATTCCAATACAACAAGTTACAGGAAATGGTAGTCAAGACCTACGAGGACTTCACCAAACGCGTTGCCAATGGTCGTGGTCTGACCCAAACCTATGTCGACAGCATCGGTCAGGGTCGCGTGTGGGCTGGTGCCGATGCCATCGGCCTCGGCCTCGTCGACCAATTGGGCGACATGGAAGATGCCATCGCTTATGCCGTCGAGAAAGCCAATCTCGCCAATGATTACAAAGTAACCGAATGGCCAAAGCAGAAAGACTTCTTCACCCGCATCATGGAGTCAGTGAACAACTCCGACGACAAGCTCGATGCTGCCATGAAGCAGAAGTTAGGCGTGTATTACACCTACTTCCAAGGCTTGGAAAACCTGCAAAAGAACACAGGCATCCAAGCGCGGTTGCCGTTTGATATGGTAATTGAATAAAAAAACGGGGCAATCGCCCCGTTTTTTTATCTTTCATACTCCTCTAACACTTCTTCGCGTTCGATTTGTTTCTCGCCCCAGTCGTCCATCATGGCTTGGAGTTGCTCCTTCTTCTTGCCATAAGTCCAATACCAATCATTATCTATCTTGATTTCAGGATGCTGCTCAGGATTGGCCATGATGGCATCTTGCTCAGCTAACTCAGTCTCAAGTTTGCCGATGGCTTCCTCCAAGCGTTGGATTTCCTTGTCGACCTTGCGCAATTTGGCATCAATCTGCTTTTTGCGCTCGTAATTTAGCTTGTTTTGTGATTGTGGCACAACTTCTTGGACTTTCGTTTGTTTTGCGGCCACTTCTAACTCTTTCAAGTGATTGAGGTTTTTCTGCTCTAAGAAATCATAAATGTCACCGATGTATTCCTTAATGTTGGGCTTGCGGAACTCATAGACCTTGTTCGTCAAGCCTTGGAGGAAATCGCGGTCGTGGGAGACAACTATCAGTGTGCCATCATATTGAATCAGAGCGTTTTTCAGAATATCCTTCGAGAGCATGTCCAAGTGATTGGTCGGTTCGTCAAGAACGAGTAAGTTGGTGGGGAAAAGCAGCATTTTGGCCAAAGATAGACGAGCTTTCTCACCACCCGAAAGCACCTTTACTTTTTTGTCGATATCGTCGCCACGGAACAGGAACGATCCTAACAATGCCTTCACTTTCAGGCGCATATCTCCAACAGCCACATCGTCCAAGGTCTCAAAAACAGTCTTGTCCATATCAAGCATATCCTGTTGGTTCTGGGCATAATACCCAATCTTAACCTCATGGCCGAGTTTCACCTCACCCTCGTGGTCGAGTACACCGCAGATGATTTTCGACAGCGTGGACTTGCCCTCGCCGTTGCGGCCGACAAAAGCAATCTTCTCACCTCTCGGAATCAGCAAGTTGATGTCTTTCAGGATGACATTGTTACCATAGGACTTGCCCACATGGTTTAGTTCCAAAGTCACTTTGCCAGAATGTGGCGCAGGCGGAAATTTGAAGTGGATGGCCGTACTGTCGATGTCGTCAATCTCGATTTCCTCCATCCGTTCAAGTTGTTTCACACGACTTTGCACCTGCTTGGCCTTAGTCGCCTTGTAGCGGAAACGCTCAATAAAAGCCTCAATGTTCTTGATTTCACGCTGCTGGTTTTCGTAAGCCGAACGTTGCATATCAACTCGTTCTTCGCGCAAGCTGACATAATCGGAATACGGCACCTTGTAATCGTAAATCTTGCCGTTGCTGATTTCCACCGTGCGGATGGTAATATTGTCCAAAAATGCGCGGTCATGCGAGACCATCAAGATGGCGCCATAATAGGCTTTCAGAAATCCTTCGAGCCACTGTATGGACTCAATATCAAGGTGATTGGTTGGCTCATCAAGAAGAAGTAAATTTGGTTTTTTCAGCAGAATCTTGGCCAGTTCCACACGCATTTGCCAGCCGTTGCTGAACTCGCGCATAGGTCGCAACATATCCTCATGGCCAAAGCCCAAACCCACCAAAATCCGTTCTGCCTCGCCTTCGATAGAGTTGCCTCCAAGCAAGGACAAGCGGTCGTTCAGGCTATTCAATTTGACTATAAGTTTCTCATATTGAGCACTTTCATAATCTGTACGTTCAGCCAACTCTTGTTGCAACTTCTCCACATCGCGCTCCAACTGATGGTATTCATCGAAAGCGGACAGCGCCTCATCCAAAACCATTTTCGTGCTGTTCACATTCTTTTCCTGAGGTAGATAGCCAATCGTAACACCCTGAGGGATAACCACATCGCCCTTAGAAGGTTGTTCCAGACCACAAATGAGTTTCAAAAGCGTCGTCTTGCCCGCACCGTTCTTGCCCACCAAACCAATGCGGTCTTTCTCGCGAATCAAAAAGGAAATATCGGTAAAGAGGTCTTCACCCGTGAAGTGCATACTCAAATTCTGAATCGAAATCATGGCTTTGCATTTGAGGCGCAAAGATACGGCTTTATCGCGACAAAACGAAACGCTTGCACAAGATGCCATTTTCTGTAGTCACACCCAACAAATAAATACCGTCTGAAAAACCAGAAAGATCGATTTGCAAGGCATCGCCAACCACATCCTTATCCATTACACATTGACCCATGGAATTGAATAGGTTCAAATGAACCATAGCGTCAGCTTCCACATACAACACATCTGAAGTCGGATTGGGATAGATCCTCAATACACCAACTTGATTTTCAATAGTTCCCCAATGGTCATCAACCATAACAAAATTTTGGTCAGGATAGTGCAACGAAGCTGCATAATCCGATTCACATTCTTCGCCTTCTTCTGAAAAATACAAGGCGGTAAGCTTATAAAAGAACTTGCTGTTGGGATTGCCAGTCAACACATCACGATATCTATAATACAGCTGTCCCTCGACTGCCGGAACCGTCGCAATCTTCTGGTAATCAACATTGTCAAAGGAACGGTACAAATTATATTGATATAGTGAGAACCCATCGTTGTTCAATGGTTGCATTATGCCTCGACGATTGCTCACGAAAGCCCGAAGCATCCACGTATAATGCAAGTTGAAATAATGCAAGTCGTGCCATTCTGTGCCATTTAAAGAGACCCAACGTCCATCAGGATTGCCCATGTCATCACAAGCCGCTGCTGGTCGGCTCAATCCTTGCTGCCCAACAACAATCCATATCGGTTCTTTCAAAGGAATCTCAAGAGCTGGATATATAGTTTGTTCGTGCCAAGAGAAGGAACCAGTTAAAGTCATTTCTTGAAATACAACCATATTATCTGGCGCTTCATCGCCACCCACATACACCCACAATTGATAAGAGCCCGCGCTGATATCAAACAAGGATATCTTTTTCAACTCAGTACCTTGATAATCAATCAAATCCTCTGCATCGAAACGAACACTCCAGAAAATGACCGTCTCATCGTCACCACCAACGGAATTCTTGAAAATACCATTGTCGTAATGCAGCCACTTATTAATAGGCGCAGGTCGGTCGCCCCAATAAATCAAAGTACCAAAATCGGATTCATTATCATAATAGTTTTCAGCCTCCAACTTTGTAGGCGGGTCGCAGTATGCTGGAAATGATGCTATTACACATTCATCACAGGACATAGAATAATAATCGCCATCAAGTTCGCCTCCATACACCATCCGAATACAATACACCAAGTCATCTTCCAACATAGCTTCATCATCCACATAAAAATCGGCCTCGGTATAACCTATATATATGCCATTGCGATATAACACAGCCCCCATAACACTATCATTCTCAGGATATTGCCATGAAAGCATTATGGTTTCATCATACACTGACCATTGTAGGCCATTGATTGTTGCAGGAAAATCGAAACACAGATGGTAAACCCAATCAAAGGCAACCCAATCGCAAGAGCCAGACAAATAAACCGGCCGCACTTGGACATGATAAGTTTTCCCTTCCATCAGCGTATCGACATCAAACTGGAAAGCTGTCGACAAAGTACTTCCCACCAATACGCTATCCAACAGTATCTCAAAACACTGTAATCCACGGTTCATGGTGTCCGAGACATGCCACATAGCCCAACCTGTCGAAGAGACATAAAGACTATCGATATAATTTAAAGCCTCTTCCAGCTCAATTTCAATTTGTATCGGCTCCATTACGGAAATAAGAGTGTCGGAAACATAGTCAACATAACCATCCAGATGCACGCGAAGCATGTAATTGCCACGGTAAACATTAGGTATAACCGCTTTGCCATCAGAATCAACAAAACATTGGTAATCAAAATTTTCCGAATCCAAAAACACCTGTGCGCCCTCTGCCGACAAGCCAACATTGGTCGTGGCATTCAATTCGAAACCCGTAGTCATCTCCTTATCCAAAAAGGCCGACCAAACCGTGTCGGAAACACTGCGATTGCCTTCATAATAACAGCTCACGCCCCAGCGGTATTTTCCCCACGGTAAATTACCCCAATTCATTTCCATAAACACCGTGTCGGTAAGATGCGAAACCAACATGACAGGATCCTCATCAAACCTACTGCGATATAAATCAAAGTATTGGAACGAACACTCGGCTTTTGAAGGACCAGACATTTTTGTGCTATCAACCTGATAGAAATGAATGTAGTCGACATAAAAACAATCCTCGCCATCGTTGGTAGAAGCATCTTTGCGATAACTCCAACGAAAGGTGTGTTCCCCTACGGAAACAGCAAAGTGGTGTTCCTCCCAAGTGGCACTTCCTGAACATTCCATCAGCTTTACGTCGTCAATATAGAACAAACCCACATCCCAAGAAGCCTCAGATGAAACCATGCTAAAGAAACTCATTTCTCCGGCCAAAGGCACGTATACAGAAACCTCAATCTCAGAAAGACCTTCATCCTGTCCCTCGCAAGTGGATTTCATGCAATAGCTACCTTCGTATGCGTGAGTTGAATCAATCGTCCAAGGAAAACCGGAAATGGCATTGTCCCAAGCGAATTTGCCAAAATCACCCGTCTCAAAATCCTCATACAAAAGAGGCTCATGCATCGACCACGAAATGCGCACTAAATCACTAACAAAATGACGAGCCGCAACATAGCTTACGGGATGCAGAATCTCATGCAACACAAAATTGACATCTGTCAGCGTAGTATCAGACAAAACCGAAAGAGAATCCGCTAAAAAAGCCGTTTCATAGCCCTCGGCAGAAGCCCAGACATGATATAAACCCGCTTCAATATCAGCCTCATACAAACCAATAGTATCGGAAACGAATTGATAAAACAGCGTATCGCCCATTTCGGTAATACCAGAAAAAGCAATGGTTGCCCCTTCGATGGGTGAAATACCGTCTTGCTCAAACACCGTACCCATGACAATGGATTGGCCTTGTAGTCGAACCGTAGCCAATATTACCATGATAAGAACACCAATATGAAGCAAAATCCGTCTCATAATCAGTATTTTACAAGTTTTACAACTTTGTGTCCCGATTTGCTTTCCAAACGGATGAAATATAGACCCTGAGGCAATTCTTCCAAGAAGATTTTGCATTCGCCTAACAAATCAGCTTTCATAACAAGCTGTGGTAAGACCAATGTCCCTTGCAGGCTTGTCACTGTAACCAAGTATGTTTCAAGGCCTTTCAACCCACAAAGTGAAACCACATCACCAGCTGGATTGGGGAAAACAAAGACTTCGGTATCAATTTCAGTTTGATGTCGCATAGCCACCCTACCGCCTTCATTAATGTAAAGATGCAAGTCAGAAAGGATAGGCTGGTCAGGCGTAATCTCCACTCGTTCCGTCATGCCTCGCCCATAGCGTGGCAAATCAGCCATCACATGATAAGTGCCAAAAGGAAGATGGGAGAAATGGAATGTACCTGAAGCATCAGTGAGCGCAAAGCCCAAAAGCCGCTCTTTGGTGCCATTTAGCAAAAGCACCCCAACATTCGAAAGGCCGTCGGAACAAAACACGGTCTCGTCTTCTTCGCGAAGCCAGGAACTGCAATAGAAATCATGCGCCTTGAACGGCAATTCTGGATAATCGAAAACGCCACTGATATGTCCTTCACCAAAAGCAAAACCCTGTTGCAATTCGGGCAGTTGAATATCAACATCATATACATCACCGTCAACGAGGATCATATTGGACTCATTCCATTGCAGATCACCCAAATAATAACTGCCGCCTACGGTCATGTCAACCGTATCAGGGAAAGCATACAAAACATATAAGTCGGGTAGCAAAGACTCGAACACGAACCTACCCTCTTCATCGGAAACCGTGCGGTAAAAGCCTGACACAAATGGGTTACCATCATGCACTCCAACTGCAATCACTTGAGTATTAGTTCGCTGTAATCCATTTGACCATATTGTCCCTTCAAGTGCGAACTCTTCAAACAAATCGAAATGAACCGTATCGCAAGCATAGCCACAATGTGACCAAGCCTCCAAAACCAACTCGACAAACCCATGTCTATTATCTTGCTCTCCAAGATGATACACGGGATTTATAGCCAAAGGATCTTCAAAAAAGCCATCACCCGAAGTGTGCCACGAAAGTGAATCATAATTCTCAGCCCAAGCTCCATCCACCACTATCGGGCGGTTGAGGCCGCCATAATAATCGTCGCCTGCAAACACCTTTAATTCTTTAAACAATTGAAGATGCATCTCGTCTGTTTTCGTTACGCCATTGCTAAGCACATGTAAGGTAAGTGTTACTTCTCCTGCGTCAAAATCGGCTTCGGAAGGATAATAAACTGGTCGTAAGGTCAACGTATCGGAAAACGCACCAGAGCCAGAGGTACGCCAAACAAAGCGATTGTATGTGTATGGAATACTTGAATTGTGAACCTCAAAGCCAACCTGCGGAGCGCACAATTCACCATCATCACCTGCATAAGGATAATAAGTCGCAAAAGCGTAGGCACTCTGTCCCACAGAAGCATAAACATCAGCATTATAAGCACGGTCACAAGCCATGACTGCCACATTATCAGCCTGTTGCAAAGCAAGAACGTATGTATTCCCAAAAATCGAATCAATATGATGGGCAAACTTATAATAGTTGAAATTACCGTAAAACAACACATAATGGTCAAGGTCGCGCTCTGGATTGTCATTCCATGAAATTAACCACGAGCCATTCACCAATTGCTTTTTCACCGTGAACGGCGGCGAAATGGGAGCAGTTGTGTCACATTCGGCCAAATAACCATCATAAAAAACTTCTCCTAAGGCTGGCGCATCATGCTTATCGATAATCAGAGCATCAATCTCCGTTTCTGATTGGGTATCCCAATAATTCTCGCGCATATCAATGTCCTCCTGTGAAACATTGGCAAAAAGTGTCGCATTGCGCCTGTAATGAAGGAAATTGTTGTTGTTCAGGTGCGATTTTCCCGAAGAAAAGTTCACAATCCTCTTTTGGGTTTCGCTGAAGGTATTGCCTACAAAGCTTGCCGAACCTGCTGCTAGTAAGTTTGTTAGCGTCATACCACTGTCATAGAAGGTATTATGCTCAAAAATCAATTGGCAAACGCGCAACATAGTAACAGCCTCGTCATTGTGCCAAAATATGTTGTTGCGAATCACCAACGAATCCATGGCTGCTTTGATACCATAAGATGAATAGGTAGAACCAGCATCGGGTAAGTCGGAAGAAATCAAGTTGTTAAGGATGAAGTTCTTGGGGTCTTTATCGGACAGACCGCCAATCGATTCAAAGCTGATGGCAGTAGTGGCTCCTTGGAAGCAATTGCCCGAAATTATGTTGTTGTGGCATTTGTAGCTGAGACCCACATTGGAGACCTCTATATTGATTTGGCCTTTGTCGAAAATACTGTTAATGAACCTATTATTTTCACAATGGTTGGACCTTGCCTTCAACTCGATGCCTGAAACGCACTGGTAGAAGAAGCAACTGTCCACAAGAAAACCGCTACAATCGACCAGTTCAATGCCCTTGCCCGCATAATAATTGTTAAACGCACAATGACGGATCGTCACATTGGCGCAACTAGAGGCATTCAATGCGGTGAGTGCGCCCATAACCGAGACATGCGACAGTCTAACAAGCCCCTCGTTGGTCACATTCTTCAATTGTATGCCCGCCCAATCATGCGAGAATTCATAGCAAAGCAGGTAGATAGAATCATCAGCCTGTCCCTCCAAAAGAAGGCTTCCTCCATCGACGCGCAGATAGGCCGACTGGCCGAAAAGCACCTTGGTGCCAGCTTCAACTCGCAAAGTGCCACTGCCCATTACCGTCAACGACTCATTCACCAAATAAGCTGAATCGGCTCCAAGCTTGGGTAGCACCAAAGTGCTGTCCACCGTACCATCAATTGTAACATAATGCTGTGCCATCGCTACAACAGCTTGCATCATCAACAATACAAGTAACGCAGATCGCAGTATGGTTTTGAGGCATTTCATCGTTTAGAAATAATAAGTCAACCCCAACTTGAATTCCCACATCCGCATTCTCAAATCAAACGGAAAATCAGCACGATACAAAGATCCGTTAGTCTTTCTGAAGCATACTTCCGGTACCAATTCAAGCTGATTCACAATCTTGAACGCTGCGCCAAGCCCGCCATAATAAGCGAACCGTACCCGTTCAGCCTGTCCACGTGAAATGGTAGTATGGAAGGGTTGTTCCATACTGTTGTATGAGCCGGAGCAGGACAACAAAACATCAGCCGAAACGCCTGCCTTGACGAACATCCTGAAATGCTCTCGCTTCCAGAAATCAAAGGCAGCAAAAACTCCAATACCCAGATAATCAAGCTGATTGACATCTCGATAGGAATAGTTTGTCGTCACAAGCGGCACATAGGTTGAATCCATGATATAGTAATATGTTGTGTCACCCAATGGCGGATGTACCACATAATACGTATCCAACGTGTCATTCACATAATAATCGCCGCCATAAACCACTTGATTGAGCATGAAGCGGTATTTCATGGAACGATAGGAAACACCCAAACCCACGGTGAGTCGCTCATATTTGTAGCCCCCATCAAAGGAAACACTAAATGCAGAAATCGGCGCAATGTCTATTGAGCCGTTCTCAGCCTGAAGACGATCTTCAAAGTCCAAATGGGATAATCCATAAGCCACTAAAGGCGCGACAAACCATCCGTTGTTTTTGAAATTAGGCCAATGGATCTCAAAACCTCTGTATTTCACTTGATAAACCGTGTCGGTCTTGACAATTTGCTCCGTGCGCACAATGGTGTCATAACGCATCACCGTCCTGATTACCTGAAGGGTGTCGAAAATCCGAACGGTGTTCCTAGCCTTGTTCCAAACCGTGTCTATCTTGTGTTCCTCGATTTCTTGGAATGGCGTATCGGTTGGGGGGGGCTGTGCTATCGGTTGTTCCTCAGGATCAAGCAGTTGGTTCTTCCGAATCACGTATTGTTTGCCTATTTTCTTGAAACCGTAATCCGTACCTTTCAGCAGATCCGACAACACTTCTTCAACCGATTTATAAGTGCACGAATAACTTTCAATACGAATTATGCTCAGTTCCGCCTTGCTGAAAGCCACATTCAGCTCGTACTCGGCAAATAGTTTTTCGAGTGCGATGTCCAGGCTGCATGATTCCACAGAAAACGAAATCAACGGATTAAAATCCTGTGAATAAGCCTTTGTCGGAAGCAATCCCATTAATAAAAACACAAGCAAAATGAAAACCGATTTATGAAACCGAAATTCATTTTTCTGTATATCAGCAATTTGGCTTAAAATATTGATTTTCATCAGTAATTTACGACATCGTTACAAGCCGCTAAATTACGACAAAAAAGGCAAACCGCGTCAATTTGCCACTAAAAAAACGATAAAAGCAAGGGAAATCAGCGGAGAATATAACTACGCTTACCCGATTTGGAAACCTTGAGGTCAAACACGGTGGCGATAGTTTCAACAACTTCGTCAACGGCGTCCTCATCAGTGAAACGGGCGGTCAACTTGTCATCAGCATAGCTTTGGGGAAGGTCTATTTTAATGTCAAAAACGTATTCCAACGTCTCAACAATGACTGCAAGCGACACATCATTGAAATCGAGCACATGGTCGTTTTTGAGTTCTTCCGACTTCACCTCAGCATAGGTCATGACCGTCAAGCCTTGGGCATCGTAAACACCGCGTTGCGTGGGTTCGATTTCCATGGACGACAGTTTGTGACCCTTCTTGTCGAGCATCGTCATCCTGACTTTGCCCGAATAAAGGTCAACCGTATAGCGGCTATTTTCTTTGTCAGCATTCAGTAGGAACGAAGTGCCCAACACTTCCACATCCATGCCGTCACAATGAATGACAAAAGGACGAGCTTCATCTTTGGCCACATCAAAACGAGCTTTGCCTTCAAAGTCGATAGAGCGGACGTTTGTCCTAAAATGTTTCGGATAGGAAATCTTGGAATCGTCAGCGAAAGTAACCGAAGTTGCATCAGGCAGCATATAAGGCTGCTCCGTGTTCCAATCGGCAGAGGCCAAGGTTACCGTCGAAGTAAGCGGTCTGACCACAAGGAAACCGAGGAACAAAGCCACGATCACGGCGGCAGCCACGCTAGAAACATACTTGATATTGCGTCTGAGCCAAGGCATTTCCGCCACAAGACTCTCTTGGTTTTCTTGCTCGTCAATTCTCTCGTTGACTGCATCCAACGCCGACTCAACATCTATGGATTCGACTTCTGGCATGTGGAAAGAAGTGAGATCCCAAACCGACTTAAACGACTCAAAATATGCTTGATTGTCTTTTGATTCGCCAATCCACGACAACAGCACAAAAGCTTCCTCGCTGCGGCATTGCCCTTCAAGGTAGCTCATAATTAATTCGTCGTATGTGCGGTTTATCGGGTTCATTTTTCTGTCGATTCACCTTTAAGACGCACAACTCGAATTTTACCCTTAGTCGTTTTTTGACTTTTTTCGCTTTTTTTTCTACGTCACACAAAATCCTTCAAACCCTCTCTGAGTTGCTTGATGGCAGCACTCATGTGCGCTTCGACTGTCTTGACGGAAATACCTAATTTTTCTGATATTTCCGCATATTTCAGGCCATCGAAACGACTAGCGAGAAACACTTCACGGCGCTTTTCAGGCATAGTGGCAAGCACTTCATGATAGGTGGTTTCAAGGTTTTTCGACTGCAACTCCACAGAAGGATCGACCGTTTCTATTTGTTCGGAATAGACCTTCAAATTGGCTTCGGCATGATTACGCTCCTTATTAATATAGGTAATGGCACTATTGCGCACAGCACGTAGCATATACGACTCAAAACTGCTATTAATAGAAAGCTTTTCTCGATTCGTCCAGAGCTTGACGAACAAATCCTGCACAATCTCGGCAGCCACATCAGTATCGGTCACAAAACGGAAACAGAAACGCACCAACGGCGCATAAAAACGACGGAAAAGCTTGTTGAAAGACTCCCTATCGCCTGCGGCCATTTTTCCGATTAAGATATTTAACTCGCTGTCGTTCATCAATTTGAGCGTATATTAGCCCGTCAAATTCGGTGCAAAAGTACGTTTTTTCCGCCAAACTGACGACGTTTTGTGGGAAAAAGCCGCCACACACAATCGACAAAAAGAGACCCGTCAAAAAAACATCTCGTCCTTTTCAGGATAAAAACTTATATATACAACTGATAATCAATGCTTTAAATAGACATAAAACAGTATCAGAAAGAAAAACATTGAGAAAAAGCAAAAGAAAATCTTGTGCTATTGAAAAAAGTTGTATTTTTGCAGTCCGAAAAAAAAGAGAGTCAGTATCTAACTTAAAGATATCGAGAAATGTACGCAATAGTTGAAATCGCAGGACAGCAGTTCAAAGTGACGCAAGGACAGCAGATTTTCGTCAACAGACTGCATGAAGATGAAGGAAGCAAGGTCTCCTTCGACAGAGTATTATTGATTGATAACGATGGCGCGACCAAGGTGGGAGCCCCGACGGTAGCCGGCGCCAATGTTGAAGCCACCATTTTGCAACACTGCAAAGGCAACAAGATCATCGTTTTCAAGAAGAAGAGAAGAAAAGGCTATCAGAAATCGAACGGTCACCGTCAATATCTGAGCCAAATCAAGATTGAAAGCATCACTGAGTAAAAACCCGAAAAAACAGAATAAGATATGGCACACAAAAAAGGCGTCGGTAGTTCCGAGAACGGTCGTGAGTCAGCAAGTAAGCGACTCGGAGTGAAACTTTTTGGTGGACAAGCCGCTATCGCAGGCAACATCATCGTTCGTCAGCGCGGCACGAAGCACAATCCTGGCAAGAATGTCGGAATGGGCAAAGACCATACGCTGTACGCAAAATGCGACGGCATCGTTGAGTTCAAGAAAAAGAGAGAAGGCAAATCCTTTGTCTCCATTATCCCCGTTGACGCGGAAATCACGGAATAAGCTTTTGTTTCGTACTACTTAATAGTTACAACCCGATCATCTAACCATGGTCGGGATTTTTCGTTCCATGCCTACAAAGATTGCGGCAAAATGCGTATTTTTGCACGACACAAGCGACACACCATGAAAAAAAACTTCCATATCCTTTCAGCTATCTTGCTTGGTCTGCTGTTTTTCAGCACCTGCCACAACAAGCCGCAAACCCCAGTGCAAAACATCGACGAGCTGAAACGGCAACTTGTGACCGATTCAACGACACTATACAACTTAAAAACCACTGATTTTCAACAACTTGAAAAAGATTTCACACTCTTCGACGCCAAACTTCAAGATATCAATCCCGAACAAGTGCAGACCGTTTTCGAACAACTCAATCTGACCCAAGCCTATCTGCGCCAATTTGAGGAAGTCAGCCCAGACATGCACCAAAAAATGACGTATTCCTTGCTCCAACTCGAACGATTGAAGGCTGACATCGAAAACCACTACCTCCCGGATTCATTGGCAAACGTTTACCTCGAAACCGAAACTAAGATAGCCGACACGCTTCACAACCGCGTGGTCTATTTCCGCGACAGATTCAACCTCTGTAAAAAGGAAATGGAAGCCTTGAAGAAAAATCATCAGCACATTCAATAATGGGAAAAACCCTTCGTAACATACTGATACTCATTGCTTTTTTAGCATCACTACACGTTGAAGCCCAAATCGTCAAAGTGCCTGATGAGAAGAAACAAAAGCAAAACAAAAAAAACGAGCAATGGCTCATCGACGAGCAACTCGCCAATCAATACTTTAGGAACCAAGAATACGAAAAAGCCGAGGAACTCTTTAAACAGCTTTACCAAAAGACGAAGCAGACCTACCTCTTCCAGCAGTACGTTGACTGCGCCATCATGCTGAAACATTACGATGCCCTCGAAAAAGATTTAAAAAACTTCTATAAGAGCAATCCCAGCTACCAAAAAAGCCTCGTCGACCTCATTTACGTCTACACCTTGGAAGACAAAACCGACAAAGCTACTAAGCAGTTCAACGACATCCTGAAAAACCTGCCCGATAACGCCCCTATCATCAGAAATCTCAGCAACTTACTACAATCCAGAGGATTATATGACATGGCATTGGTCGTTCTCGACAAAGGCAACTCCATGCTCAACGGGAAAGAAACCTTCTTTATGGAACAAGCCAGCATCAATCATTCGATGTCCAACTATCAAGAAGCGTTTCGCTACTATTTCCTTGAACTGGAGAAGAACCCCGGACAATACAACAGCATCAAGAACCGCCTGCAAACTATGATGTTCTACGATGTGAACAACAGCATCACTGATGAGCTTCGCATTGCCCTCTTGAAACGCACGCAGGAAAAGCCCGATAATCTTGAACTGGCGCAAATGCTCGTGTGGTTTGCCATCCAACAAGAAGACTATGACATAGCTTTGGCCCAGTGCCAAAGCATTGACAGAAAAACCCACGACCAAGACGCTCAAATCATCAACCTGTCAGGCATCTGCCTAAACAACAAGCAGTTTGATGTGGCGAAAGAAGGCTACACTTACATACTGGAAAAAGGGAAAAGCGGTCCATTTTACGGTCAGGCCCTCACGGGGACCATCAACACGGAATACCAAAAGCTGAAAGCCAACAACAGCACCGACGTGAAGGCCTACGACAAACTCAAAAAGCGCATCAATGAGGCCTATAGCGATATCAACACCAACGACTTGACCAAGTTGACACTGATCCAAGCCGACATCATGACCTATCAACTTGACCAAACCGACGAAGCCATTGCGCTACTCATTAATACCTTGCCTAATGTGGGAGGCAAGCAAGACCAAGCCCAACTCAAGCTGAAGCTGGCCGACATTTACCTGCACGAAGACGAGGTTTGGGAAGCCACGCTGCTCTACAGCCAAGTCGACAAGAGCATGAAGGAAGAGCCATTGGGCCACGAAGCCCGCTTCAAGAACGCGCAACTGCGTTATTTCATCGGCGAGTACGAGTGGGCCGAGAGCCAACTGAAGGTGCTGAAAGCCGCCACTTCCAAGCTCATCGCCAACGACGCCATGACGCTTTCGTTAGTCATAAAAGACAACTTTGAAGTGGACACTACGGGCATGGAACTCAAGCGTTTGGCACAGGCCGACTACCGAATTTACCAACAACACGACGAGGAAGCCCTCACCCTGCTTGACGAAATCATCGCCAACGGGAATGAGGTGAGCAAGCCGCACGCGCTGTTTCGCAAGGGCGAGATTGCCGAGAAACGGAAGGAATTTGAAAACGCTGAACAGTTGTATTTGCAAATCGTGGAGCAATATCCCTTCAGCTACATGGCCGATGCTGCCTTGATGCAAGCCGCCTTGATTGAGCAGAACCATTTGAAAAACAAGGAATTGGCCAAACAGCATTACGAAAAGCTGATTGACGACTATCCGACGAGCATCTATACTGCACAAGCGAAGAAAAACTATAGGAAACTGTAAGCGAGTCCCATAGGGACGACAGGCAGGCGATGGATCACAGCGAAATCCCTGCACAAAAAAAACCGAACCATGCAAGATGTACGACCCAAAAAGAGCCTAGGCCAACATTTTTTGACCGACCAGAGCATAGCCCAGCGCATCGTGGAGCAATTGTCGCCCGACGTGGAGAGCGTCATCGAAGTAGGTGCCGGCACTGGCGTTTTGACCCAGTATTTGGTGCAAGACGTTTTGGACAAATTCTATGTCATCGAAATCGACAAGGAGTCCATCGCCTATTTGCAAAAACATTTTCCCATGCTCGGCGAGCGGCTCATTGAGGGCGACTTCCTCCGCACTAACCTCAGCCAATTCGGACAGAAAAGCATAGCCATTATCGGCAATTTCCCCTACAACATCAGCAGTCAGATTTTCTTCCAAGTACTGAAATACAAGGAGTTGGTGGTTGAAGTGGTCGGCATGGTGCAGAAGGAAATGGCTGAGCGCATGGCCGCCAAGGAAGGCAGCAAAACCTACGGCATCTTGAGCGTATTAATGCAGGCTTGGTATGACATTGATTACCTTTTCACTGTACATGAAAACGTCTTCAACCCGCCGCCAAAGGTGAAATCCGCCGTCATCAAGATGCGGCGCAATGCCGTCACCGACTTGGGCTGCGACGAGAAACTGTTTGTGAGCATCGTCAAACAGGCCTTCAACCAGCGCCGCAAGACCATGCGCAACTCCCTGCGCCCGATGCTCAGCCCCGAAATCATCGGAAACGAGGTTTTCGACAAGAGGCCTGAGCAGCTTTCAGTAAAAGAGTTTATTGATTTGACGAATTTAATTGGTGGTTGAATGTAGAAACGCGGTGCGCCACGTCTCTACAAACCAACCAACATTATCAGAATCTATTGCTATCCGCATTGCTCCCCTGATGGTTATCGAAACGCTTCAGGTTCTTGCGGTTGAAGCTGTAGCGTACGGAAAAGCGGATATAACGAGCATCAATGATATTATCGCTCTTTGAGATGACACCGTCCAACAGGCTCACGCGGTTGCCGACATCGGTATTAAACACGTCGTTCACGCTCAATGTGGTTTGCAGGTTGCCGTCCAAGAATCGCGCCGAGAGGTTCAAGCCCATCTTGGGCAAGGGTTGCGTTACGGCATAGCCACTTAAATGCGAAGACATATACACAGCATAGCCGCCAAATTCCACATCGTATTTCTTGAAGAGCACATACGAGAAGTCAAGGAGGGCATAATAACCCCATAGCGAGTTGCGGTAATCGAGGGCATCGCCGCTGTTGTAAAGCATATAGCGCACCTGACCAACGAAGCCGAGATTCAGCCGCTTATCGAAAAACCGTTTCGAAAGATTCAAATCAAACTTCAAGTCGTCGCTTTTGCCAAAATTGCCGTAAGTATAGCCGATGATGGCTCCGTCGGCATCCAGCTGCGGCACTTGCAGCACCGTGTTCGTGGCATTAGCATACGAAACGCCGAAGTTCAGCCAATAGCGGAAACGGTAATTGAAGTTCAGGTTGTAGGTAATCGAGTGCTTCAGGTTGGGATTGCCCTCCACATAATAGACCGGGCTTTCATACTTGCGGAAGGGATTCAGATAGGCGAAATTGGGCTTGCCGTAGTTCCTGCCAAAAATGAAGGTGAAATAATGGTCCTCATGGGGTTTGTAACGCAGCGTAAGGTAAGGACGGACGACATTGTAATTGTAAGGTGTCGTGATGCCTGTGGTTTCCGAAACGCCCAAAGTCCGCACATACGAGTCGTTGAGCGTGACCGAATAACTGAACTTCTCGCTCACCTGATGGCCAAAGATGAAATAAGCCGCATAATTGCTTTCCGTGTAGTTGAACTTGTTGGAAACCAAGGTGTCAGGCTGCCAAGTGCCATCAATGAGGTTCTCGTATGTGAAGTCGTTTTGTATATCTGAATGACGGAAAATGAGGCCCGACTGGATTTGGAACTTGCCCCACTCGCGGTAATAGTCGGCGCGGGACGAGAACAGCCAAGCCGAATAGGGCGAGGCATCACGGTTATAAGTCACGGAATCAGGTAAATAGACATATTCGCGTAGGCTACCCGACTTGTCGAGGTTGCGGCTCAGGTTGGCATCGACGGTGAAGTTATGCTTGGGGTTGTTGAAGTTGTGCTTGTAGTAAATGTCACCCCAATAGGAACGCGGGGCGTTGCGCACCGTGTCGGTGGAATGGATGGCCGTTCCTCGGTCGAGGATATACTCGTTGATGTTGTCGTGGTCGAAATCGAGGTCTCCCGAGAAGTTGATGTCCAATGAGTTGTTGTCGTTCATCTGTATGCCCGTGCCCGCCTGAAGAAAGTATCTGTTGATGTCGCTGTGATGGTTGGACTCGCGCCGCATCAGTGTGTCACCGTCCTCGTAGAACTGGCAATAGCGATAGGAATACACCCTCGGATTGTAGTCTTGCGATAGATACAGATAGGTGTTGGTTTTCAAGGTCCTGAAGTTGAGGTTAAGCGATGCCCTCTCGCCGAGGCGTTTACGCATTTGCAGGCTGCCTGAAATGGTGCCGTAGAAGCCCGTCGCCAAGTTCTTCTTCGTGATGATGTTCACCACAGGACCGTCCCATTCGCCTGCGAAGCGCGGCGGCGTTTCATACATGATTTCCACCTCGGCGATGTCCTCGGCTTTTTCGCCTTGCAACATGTCGGTGATTTGGCTGAACGAAACGCGAAGCGGCCTGC
>CAMZEK010000034.1 GCA_947305795.1 uncultured Bacteroidales bacterium
TTTTCCACCTTTTCCTTGCACAAACGGTTCTTTTCCCTAACTTTGCCCCCGACAAACATTCCAAAATCCAACCAACTCCCATATCAAATGGCAAAAACACTACAAATTCACTGCTATATGGAGAAAAGAATCCTACTACCGAGAAGGGCCTTGCAAGCTGCCCTGATCATCCTGCTGCTGGGTGCGGCGGGAATGACGAAAGCTGGCCCCGTTGACGTGAGAACAGCCCGACAAGTCGGCGCCAAGTTCATCAACGCGAACACGGCCACCAGAGTGGCCTCTGACCAAGATTTGCGGTTAGCCACCACTTACCGCACCAGTAACGGCACTGCTGCCTTCCATGTGTTCAACATGTCGGAAGGTTGGGTCATCGTGGCTGCCGACAACTGCGCCACGCCTATCCTCGCTTATTCCACGAGTGGGCAGTTTGACGGAAACAACCTACCGCCTGCGATGCAGAACTATCTGATGGGCTTCGTGGAACAGATTGGACATGGCATTGATAGCCATCTGCCCGCCCTTGACACCGTGGCCCACCAATGGGAACTCGTGCAGGCTACAGGTCTCCTAAGGGACGACCGATCCCCCGCAACGGCAGTGGCACCTTTATTGACTACTGCATGGGGAACAACCTATCCATACAATAGTCTTTGTCCGACGGATCCCAATGGATATGTTGGTCACGTGGAAACAGGCAGTCCAGCACTGGCCATGGGCCAGATTATGCGTTATTGGTGCTATCCATTTAAAGGTAGCGGTTCGCATTCCTATATCCCGCAGAATTATCCCTCTCAACCTCAATCTGTCGATTTTGGCAACACTATTTACGATTGGGACAACATGCCCAATTCTTTGAACTCATCGTCGCCCGCTGCGCAAATCAACGCCGTGGCTACGCTGTTATGGCATTGCGGTGTTTCAATGAACATAGATTATAGTCTTATGGGTTGTGGCGCATATCCCAACGATATAGTCGCTGCCATGAGGGATTACTTCAACTATTCTGCGGATTTGCATTATGACAGCCAATCGGATTATACCGATAGCCAATGGATCAACAAGTTGAAAGCCGATCTCGACAATGGCCGTCCCGTATTGTATTCAGGACTTGATACTGACAATTACTATGTTCACGCTTTTGTTTGCGACGGCTATAATTCCAGCAATCAATTGCATTTCAACTGGGGCTGGAATGGCACTTATCAAGATGCCTATTTTGCCCTTGGCGCATTGACACCTTATCCTGGCTTTGATTTTAGTGCGAGCAACCATGCCATATTTGAAATCCACCCGAACTGCACCTCTGGCACTACCTATCAGGTGAGTGCCACGGCATACCCGAACAACTACGGCACGGTTTCTGGAACAGGTACATATAGCTGTGGCAACCTCTGCACCTTGACGGCCACGGCCAACCCTGGCTATGAATTCATTAATTGGACGAAGGATGGTGAAGTGGTCTCCACCAACCCGACACACAACTTCGCCGTGACTGAAGGTGCCTCATTCGTTGCCAATTTTGCACAAGAAGGTATCATTACCTTCGCCGATGCCAACGTGAAGGCCATTTGTGTGACCTACTGGGACACCGACGACGACGGCGAATTGAGCTATGCTGAGGCCGCCGTGGTGACGTTTTTAGACGAAATGTTCAGAGGAAACGGTGGGATTACCTCTTTTGATGAGTTGCAATACTTCACGGGTATGACTTCTATCGAGAGTGTGTTTATGGATTGCAGCAGCTTGACATCAGTAGTAATACCCAATTCCGTGACAGACATCCAATTTGCGTTTTCTGGTTGTAGCAGTTTGACCTCGATAGAGATTCCGAATTCCGTGAACACCATCGGGGACTATGCGTTTGAGAATTGTTACAGCTTAAATTCGGTGATCATTGGCAATTCCGTGACCTCCATCGGAGTGTATGCATTTTATGGTTGCCAAGACCTGACATCGATAACCATCCCCAATTCCGTGGAGCACATTGGAGATTTTGCGTTTTATGATTGCAGCAATTTGGCCTCAATGACCGTTTTGGCGGTCAATCCTCCCACATTGGCGACTGAAGCTTTAGTTGGTTTGAACACCCAGATTCCCGTATATGTGCCCTGCGAGAGTGTGGGGGTATACGTAAATGAAGCTTGGGGCGGTTTCAGCAATTTCATCGGATTGTGTGCGGCGGGCGAAATCACTGCCACAGCCGATCCTACCGAAGGCGGCACGGTGACGGGGGCAGGCTCCTATGCAGGCGGTGTCATCTGCACTTTGACGGCCACGGCCAATGAGGGCTATACCTTTATTAATTGGATGGAAAACGGCCAACAAGTCTCGACCGACCCGACTTACAGCTTCATCGTGGATGGAGACGCCTCATACGTTGCCAAGTTTGCACAAGGAAATGTCATCACTTTTGCCGATGCCCACGTGAAGGCTCTCTGTGTGGCCAACTGGGACACCGACGGCGATGGAGAATTGAGCTATGCAGAGGCCGCGGCGGTGACGGATATATCTGGCGTGTTCAGTGTAGACCCAGAATCCAGTCCAGGAGATACAATTGTCACTTCTTTTGATGAGTTGCAGTACTTCACAGGGCTAACAGCTCTTGGAGTCTTTGCGTTTTCTGGTTGCAGCAACCTAAGCTCGATAATCATCCCCAATTCCGTGACCAACCTTGAACTCTATGTCTTTGCTGGTTGCAGTAGCTTGACTACGATAGAAATTCCCAATTCCGTAGACTTCATCGGAGGCTATGCGTTTGCTGATTGTAGCGGCTTGATCTCGGTGATTATTGGCAATTCCGTGACCACCATCGGAGAGTTTGCCTTTGGTAGTTGCAGCAGTTTGACCTCAATAGAGATTCCGAATTCCGTGACTAATATCGAAAACGATGCGTTTGAAGGTTGCATCGGTTTAGAGCAAATCGACGTGGAATCGGGGAATACGGTATATGACTCTCGTGAGAACTGCAACGCCATCATTGAAACCACTAGCAACAAATTATTAACGGGTTGCATAAATACAATCATCCCCAATTCCGTGACTTCTATTGAAGACGATGCGTTTAGTGGTTGCAACCTGACCTCGATAACAATCCCCAGTTCTGTGACATACATCGGATATTATGCATTCGCAAATTGCCAAGGCCTGACATCAATGACTGTTTTGGCAGACACCCCACCCGTTCTGGGTGCTGATGCTTTTTTTCATGTGAACACCCAAATTCCCATATATGTACCCTGCTGGAGTGTTGAGGAATATGTAAATGCAGCTTGGGGTGGTTTCAATAATTTCATTGGGTTGTGTACGATTACCTTCGCCGATGCTAACGTGAAGGCCATCTGCGTGGAGAACTGGGATACCGACGGTGACGGCGAGCTGAGTTATGCCGAAGCCGCTGCGGTGACGAATTTAAACCGAGTATTTAAAGATAACACTACAATCACTTCTTTTGATGAGTTGCAATACTTCACTGGACTGACTTCCCTCCAAGTCCATGAGTTTTCTCGTTGCAGTAGCTTAAGCTCGATAGTTATCCCCGATTCCGTGACTACTATCGGTGCTTGGGCGTTTAATCATTGCACTAGCCTGACCTCGATAGTCATTCCCAATGCTGTGACTGCACTCGATGGAGGAATTGTATTTTCTGGCAGCGGCTTAGAGCAAATCATTGTGGAATTAGGGAATACGGTATATGACTCTCGCGAGAACTGTAATGCCATTATCGAAACCAGCACCAACAAATTGGTTGTGGGCTGCAAGAACACGGTCATTCCCAATTCCGTGACTTCCATCGGAACCACTGCGTTTTCTCAATGCAGCGGTCTGACCACGATAGAGATTCCGAATTCTGTGGGTTCCATTGGAAGCTCTGCGTTTTCTGGTAGCGGTTTGACCACGATAGAGATTCCGAATTCCGTGGGTTCCATTGGAAGCTTTGCGTTTTCCGATTGCAGTAACCTGGTTTCGGTTGAGATTCCGAGTTCCTTAGGTGACATAGCAAGCTATTTGTTTGAAAATTGCAGCAGCCTAAGCTCGATAAAGATTCCGAATTCCGTGGTTTACATCGATGACCATGCGTTTGTAAACTGCAGTGGCATGACCTCGGCGATCATCGGCAATTCCGTGGCCAACATTGGAGACGGGGCGTTCGATTATTGTAGTGGTCTGACCTCCTTGACTGTTTTGGCAGACCAGCCACCCATGTTGAATAGTGATAGTCTTTTTTTCTTTTACTTTGTGAACCACGACATCCCTGTGTATATACCATGTGGAAGCGAAGATAACTATACGCATTCGTTTTGGTCTGACTTCAATAATTTCATTGAATTGTGTAGTACAATCACCTTTGCCGATGCCCAAGTGAAGGCCATCTGCGTGGAGAACTGGGACACCGATGGCGATGGCGAACTGAGCTATGCCGAAGCCGCTGAGGTGACGGATTTAAACTGGGCGTTTGAGGGAAACACTGAAATTACCTCTTTTGATGAGATGCAATACTTCACAGGATTGACTTCTATCAACGAGGCGGAGTTTTATTCTTGCAGTAGCCTGACCTCAATAATTATCCCCAATTTCGTGACTAGTATTGAATATCAGGCGTTTGCCTATTGCAGTAGCCTAACCTCGATAGAAATCCCCAATTCCGTGACTTCCATCAAAGCCAAGGCGTTTGCCTATTGCAGTGGCCTGACCTCGATAGAAATCCCTTCCTCTCTGATTTCCATTATAGGAAATCCATTCCACGGTTGTAGTGGTTTGGAGCAAATCATTGTGGAATCAGGGAATACGATGTATGACTCTCGCGAGAATTGCAACGCCATCATTGGAACCAATACCAACACAATGGTCACGGGCTGCAAAAATACGGTCATTCCCAATTCCGTGCAATATATCGGTGGTGCTGCATTTTATGGTTGTAGCGGTCTGACCTCAATAGAAATCCCCGATGCTGTGACTACTATCGATTTCAATGCGTTTTCTGGTTGCAGTAGTCTGACTTCGGTAAGCATTGGCAATTCAATGTTTCACATTGGCGGAGGCGCATTCTATAATTGCAGTAACTTGAGCTTGTTTACCATTCATAGTGAAAATCCACCACTTTTGGGTGATAGTGTTTTCTACAATGTGAACGCCGAGATTCCCGTGTATGTACCTTGTGGAAGTGAAATGGCATACGCATCAGCAAGTTGGGGAGGTTTCAGCAATTTCATTGGAGCGTGTCGCGAAATCACCGTTACGGCCAATCCTATTGAAGGCGGCATCGTCACCGGTGGCGGCACCTACGACTATGGCACGCAAGTGACCTTGACGGCTACAGCCAACGAAGGCTATTCCTTTGTTAACTGGACGAAGAATGGAGAGTTCTTCAGTGGAGAGGAAACTGTTAGCTTCATTGTCACTGAATCGGCCGATTATGTGGCCAACTTCTCGATTAACTTCTATGGCGTCGTCGTCGTTGCCGAACCTGAAGAGGGCGGCACCGTCACAGGTGGCGGCACCTACGCTCATGGCCAAACTTGCACCCTGATAGCCACGGAAGCCCCAGGCTACTTCTTCTACAACTGGACGAAGGACGGTGTAGTGGTCGGAGAGTATTACAATCCTGAGTACACTTTTACCGTCACCGATAATGCCAACTTCGTGGCCAACTTCCAGCAAATCGAGTACTATCCCTATTTCACCATCAATCCCGAAGAGGGTGGGACGGCCGAGCTTGTTTGCGATGACGTCTACGGCATCGTCCACTACGGCGACCAGGTCACCATTATCGCCACGCCTAACGAAGGCTATAATTTCGTCAACTGGACCGTATATGGAGAGGAAGAGCTTGTGGTTTTGTCCACCAGCCCCACCTACACCTTCACGATGGACGAAAACAACTTCTTGGCTGACTTGTATCAAAACAACGAGATTGAGTTCATAGCCAACTTTGAGCTGCAGACCTTCGAGATTGTCGTCACGGCCAACCCCGTGGAAGGCGGCACTGTGGAAGGCGGCGGCATATACGCCTACGGCGCCGCACCCCATTTGCTAGCCGTACCCAACGAAGGCTACACCTTCACTCATTGGACGCTCGACGGCGAGCATTATGACGATGACGAGCTCATCCAGCCTACGGTGACTGGCCCAGCCCACTATGTGGCTCACTTCGAACTGCAGACCTACGAGGTCGAGGTTTATGCCTCTCCCGAAGAGGGTGGCACCGTGACCGGCGATGGCAGCTACACTTATGGACAAACTGTCACCTTGACGGCCACGCCTGCTGAAGGCTATACCTTCGTCAACTGGATGCACTATAACCAGATGCAAGTGTCCGTCAGCCCCACTTACTCCTTCATCATGACTGAGGAAACTGCAGGGCCTTACTACGCTGTGTTCTCTCAAAGCGACTATGTGGTGACTGCGGTCGCCAATCCTGAAGAAGGCGGTTATGTGGAAGGCACAGGTTCATACAACCATGGCGACACTTGCACGCTCATGGCTTGGCCTGCCGAAGGCTATTCCTTCGTCAACTGGACGAAGAATGGAGAATTCTTCAGTGGAGAGGAAACTGTTAGCTTCATTGTCACTGAATCGGCCGATTATGTGGCCAACTTCTCGATTAACTTCTATGGCGTCGTCGTCGTTGCCGAACCTGAAGAGGGCGGCACCGTCACAGGTGGCGGCACCTACGCTCATGGCCAAACTTGTACCCTGATAGCCACGGAAGCCCCAGGCTACTTCTTCTACAACTGGACGAAGGATGGCGTAGCGGTCGGAGAGGATTACAATCCCGAGTATACCTTCACCGTTACCGATAATGCCAACTTCGTGGCCAACTTCCAGCAAATCGAGTACTATCCTTGGTTCACCATTAATCCTGATGAGGGTGGTAATACTGAAGTGATTACCGAAGTTGAATATGCCCTCCATTACGGTGATGAAGTTACTATTATCGCCACGCCTAACGAGGGCTATTACTTCGTCAACTGGACTACTTGGGACTTTTCCAATCTGGATGATCCGATAGAAGTCGAAATCTCCACTGAGGCCACCTATACTTTTACAGTAGGCGAAGACAACTTCGGCATGTGGAATCCTTGGGGCGGCGAAATCGAGTTGATAGCCAACTTTGAGCAGCAGACCTTCGAGATCATTGTCACGGCCGACCCCGTGGAAGGCGGTACTGTGGAAGGCGGCGGCACCTACGCCTACGGCGCCGCACCCTATTTGCTAGCCGTACCCAACGATGGCTACATCTTCACTCATTGGACGCTCGACGGAGAGCATTATGACGATGACGACCTCATCCAGCCTACAGTGACTGGCCCGGCCCACTATGTGGCTCATTTCGTGTTGAATACCCGCCAAATTACTGTCTCAGCCAGTCCTGCCGAGGGCGGTACCGTCACTGGAGGTGGCACCTACCTCTACGGCGAGGAAGTGCCCCTGACGGCTACGGCTAACCCAGGCTACCAGTTCTTCAGATGGATGAAGGACGGCGTAATGGTCGGAGATTATTATGACCCCGAGTACACCTTCACTGTCGAAGAGGATGCCAACTTTGTGGCCCAATTCGAGCAAATCGACTATTACATCTACACCACAGCCGATCCTGAAGAGGGTGGCGAAATGACAGGCGAAGGCACCTACCACTACGGTGATCAAGTCACCTTGACGGCCACGCCCAATGAAGGTTTCCAATTCATCAATTGGACGTTTGAGAACGAGGTAGTGAGTACCAATGCCACCTACACCTTTACCGTGAATGACCAAACGGCCTACAGTGGCGGCGGCGAGACAGAGTATGTGGCGCACTTCAGTCAGGGACCACGCCAAATCACTGTGTCAGCCAATCCCGTGGAGGGCGGCACTGTCACAGGTGGCGGCACCTACGACTACGGTACGCAAGTGACCTTGATAGCCACGGAAGCCCCAGGCTACATCTTCTACAACTGGACGAAGGACGGTGTAGTGGTCGGAGAGTATTACAATCCCGAGTACACCTTTACCGTCACCGATAATGCCAACTTTGTGGCCAACTTCCAGCAAATCGAGTACTATCCCTATTTCACCATCAATCCCGAAGAGGGTGGGACGGCCGAACTTGTTTGCGATGACGTCTACGGCATCGTCCACTACGGCGACCAGATCACCATCATCGCCACGCCCAACGAAGGCTACAATTTCGTCAACTGGACTGTATGGGGAGAGGAAGAGCTTGTGGTTTTGTCTACCAGCCCCACCTACACCTTCACGTTGGACGAAAACAACTTCTTGACCAGTTTGTATGAAAACAACGAGCTCGAGCTCATAGCCAACTTTGAGCTGCAGACCTTCGAGATTGTCGTCACGGCCGATCCCGTGGAAGGCGGTACTGTGGAAGGCGGCGGCATCTACGCTTACGGCGCCGCACCCCATTTGCTAGCCGTACCCAACGAAGGCTACACCTTCACTCATTGGACGCTCGACGGCGAGCATTATGACGATGACGAGCTCATCCAGCCTACGGTGACTGGCCCAGCCCACTATGTGGCCCACTTCGAGCAGATAAGCTATGAGATTATGGCTTATGCCATACCCGAAGAAGGCGGCGTAGTGACAGGTAGTGGCAACTACGTCTACGGACAAACTGTCACTTTAACGGCTACAGCCAACGAGGGCTACACCTTTGTCCATTGGACAAGGAATCAGGAGCAGATTTCCACCAATGCCACCTATAGTTTCATCGCGAGCGAAGCAACCGCAGACGCCTATTACGCTGTGTTCACTAACAGCGGAAGCTACGAGGTGACTGTCTTAGCTAATCCTTCTGAAGGTGGCGTGGTGACAGGGTCTGGTATTTTTGCCTATGGTACCTCCGTTGTCCTGACTGCCATGGCTAATGAAGGCTACACCTTCCTCTACTGGGCAAAGAACAGTGAACTCGTCTCAGAGGAGACTACCTACGTCTTTACCCTCACCGAGGACAGTGAATGTGTGGCCTACTTCGCGCCCGAGGAGACAGATGTGCAGATTACGCGCATGAGCAGCGGCTGGACATGGTACAACACGTACATCGACCAGGACGGCATTGACGGATTGGAGATGGTTAAAAACTATCTCGGCGAGGACGGTATCCAGATCAAGGCACAGCAGGGCTATACGTCCTACTTCGAGGGCTTCGGCTGGATGGGCACGCTCACGGACCTCAACAACGAGTCGTCCTACAAGGTGCAGACCTTGGCTCCTCGTATGGTGAACATGATTGGTGAGGAAACTACGCCCGATCAGCATCCCATCACCCTCAATTCGGGCTGGAATTGGATTGGCTATCCCCTCAGCACGGCTATGAGTGTCAGTGAGGCACTCTCAGGCATCACGCCCACCAACGGCGACCAACTGAAAGCCCAGGATGACTATGCCAACTATTATGAAGGCATGGGCTGGATGGGTACACTGATGACCATCGAACCAGGCATGGGATTGCTCTACAAGTCGAACAACAGCCAAAACATCACACTTGTCTATCCCACTGGAGCAAAGGGCGAGACCCTCACCGAGAACATCACGGCCGACAACAACCACTGGGTGCCCGACATGCACGCTTATCCCGACAATATGACGGTCACCGCAATCATCAAGCTTGAAGATGAAGAATTGGCGAGCGACAGTTACGAGCTGGCCGCCTTTGCCAATGGCGAGTGCCGTGGCAGCGTGAGGCTGATGTATATTGAGCAACTTGACCGTTATATCGCCTTCCTGACTATCACAGGTGAGGAAGTTGAGACGCTCAGCTTCAGTCTCTATGACATACAAACGGGCGAGGAAATCCGTGATGCCCAAGAGACTTTGAACTTCACCAACAACGCCACGGTGGGTGACGTGAGAGTGCCTTTCACCATCCATTTCCGTGGTACGGTGGGCATGGACGAATGGGCCAACAGCTTGCAGGTCTTCCCGAACCCAGTCAGAAGAGGCGAAAACGTCACCCTTGGTCTGGCGGCGGATGAAATCGGCGAGGCACAGGTTGAAATCATCAACGCTCTCGGCCAGATAGAGACAGTGCGCACAACGTCTCTGCAGACGACCATTGCCGCCCCGAGTGTTGCTGGCGTTTACACGCTGCGCATCACCGTGGAAGGCAAGGGAACTTGCTACAGGAAACTGGTGGTGAGATGATGAGATGATTGTAGAGATGTAGCTCGTGCTACGTCTCTACAGCAAAATGCCCGCAGGCTTCGGCTTGCGGGCATTGTTTTTTTATTCTTCTTCCATCAGATTTCGCGCCTTCATGTAGGTGCGCCATTTTTCAAGCACCTGTTTCATGTCGTCAGGCAACTCAGAGACGAACATCATCTCCTTGCCCGTGGTGGGATGGATGAAACCCAATTCTTTAGCGTGGAGTGCGTGGCGAGGGATGATTTTGAAGCAATTGTCAATGAATTGCTTGTACTTTGAAAACGTGGTGCCTTTTAGGATGATGTCGCCGCCATATAGCGCATCGTTGAACAGGGGATGCCCTATGAATTGTGAGTGGACGCGAATTTGGTGGGTACGTCCCGTTTCCAAGCGATATTCGTTAAGTGTTACGTAACCAAAGCGTTCCAGCACCTTCCAATGGGTGATGGCTTCCTTACCTTGTTCGCCAAATGGATAGACGGCCATCCGGCGGCGATTGCTCGTGCTGCGTCCGATGTTGCCCACAATGGTGCCTTCGTCCTCATCGAAGTCGCCCCAAACAAGTGCATTGTAGCGGCGGTGGATGCTGTGGTCAAAAAACTGGCGGGCCAATATCGCCTGAGCGGTTTCGTTTTTGGTGACGACCATCAGTCCAGTGGTGTCCTTGTCGATACGGTGGACGAGGTAGCCAATGCGGTTCTCAATATTTTGGTGGGTTTGCTCGAAATAGTAAGCCAAGCCATGCAACAGGGTGCCTTCAAAATTGCCGTGTGCAGGGTGTACCACCAAGCCTGCTTGCTTGTTGATGACGATGACATCGTCGTCCTCATAAACAATGTCCAACGGAATGTATTGCGGCTTAATGTCGCTTTCGCGTGGAGGATAGCTGAACACAATGGAAATCACGTCATTAGGCTTCACCTTGTAGTTGGGCTTCACAGGAGCATCGTTCACAAGGATATTGCCTGCTTTGGCCGCGTTTTGGATGCGGTTGCGGGAGATGCTGCTGATGCGTGAGGTTAAAAAGGTATCAATACGCACCATCTCTTGGCCGCCATCAACGGTGATGCGCATGTGTTCAAACAGTTCGCCGCTTTCTTCTTCAATTGCTTCGTTTTCAAAGATCTCGTCGTGTTCGTCGCTCATTTTCTGATGATGAATTTTTGGGTGAACACTTGTCCTTCAGCAGTCGTGAATCGGATGAAGTACATGCCTTCAGCAAGGTCTGCAACGGAGATTTTATCCTCAAACTGACACTGGAACAACTTGCGCCCCAACAAGTCAAGGATGCAGGTTTGGACGATTTTTGTGTCATCTGATGGCTTGATATTCAATGTATTGCTTGTAGGATTGGGATAAAGCTGTATGTGCTGGGTTTGGTTTTCCAGCTCATCAACGCTGATGTAATAGGAGGGCCCAACTACAGGACGGATCATCAGTGAACCGTGCATCTCGCTTTGCTGCCAGGAACCGTTCACATTGACAAAGTTGTACTGATTGTTGTCAAAGGTAGCATCAAAGCCGATGTTGATCAAGCCACCGCTTTGTTGCACAAGGCCGATGTAGAAGATGCCAGACAAGGCAACGGTTTGGTCAAACTTGTAGTAATGGAAGCGGTAGGGTTGCTCTTCCCATTGCGGAACCTGACTCGAAAGGCGATAGATTTCCTCACCAGGATGCCCGTTTTCGTCTTTCCATACAGCGATGTCGAAATACTTGTTGTTGGCATCGTTAAGTGTATGATTGAAAAGTAGTTGTACACCTTGAATGGTGTCGTAGTCAGCCAACTCGAATTTGACAGCAAAGCGACCACTGGCTGGTTCCACGCCATAGCCCATTTCGGGTGTGCCATCGTCGTAGGCAAAATAATTGTAAAAGCCTTGTCTGCATACCATGGAATCTATCAAAGGCGGAGCACAGGTGGAATCATAGATGTAATGGCGGATTTCATACGAAACCGAGTCGTACCACATGTTAAGGGCGAACAGTTCACCAACGTATGGGCAGGCTGGAGACTCGCCTGTGGGCGGACAATTCAAATAGCCAGATTCTTGATAGGGATCGATGTTGATAGGCTCTAAATCGCGTCTATAATGTTGATTTCCATTGATTTGTTTTACAGTATAATAATAGCTGACTTCATGGGATATATTGTCGAGATTGGCGATGTCGAGTTGCAGGTTTTCGCGGATGGATGAGTTGGGATTGACGCGATATTGACGATAGGGCATGGATTGATATCGGTTAAGGAAGCTTGGACGTTGGCCAGAAAAGGCGATTTTGGGATAGGAAGTGTTTTGGATGCTGCGGTTGATATCCAAATAAACCATATCAATGTTCCAAATGTCTTCCTCTCCGCGATTGCTTGGTAATGAGGAACTTACGATGCTTGCATAGTTGTAGAAGCGGAAATAGAAATGGTCGGTGAAGAACTTCAAATCTATGATGGGAATCATCACTTGCTTGAAATACCGGCCTTCGTTTTCCTCCAAGAAATCGCTTAGTTTTTGTCCAGGTGTACTCCAAACGTTGGTCCATGTGGTGTCGGCTACAGTGGTGAAAACCGAGTCGCAGGGAATGGCAATCATGCCTTGGGTTATGCTTGTCAAAGTATCGGAGATGAGGGTGTACATGCCTGGAATGCAGCTTCCAAACGACCATACCGTATCGCCGGGGAACAGGGTGTCAACTTGCATTTGGGCAAAAATCTCCGATATGCTAAAGTTTTGGTAATCAAGATGAAGGAATTCTTGATGTTCGGTTGCGGTTCCGAATTGCAATACGAGAGAGTCCTGTGCCTCAGGCGGATTGCCATTGCCTTGGGGTTGGTACCAGAAGCTGAAATACACCGAATCGGCGGGCGTGATGGCTCTCGGTGTCGGTTCGAGGACGGAATCAAGGCGGATGCGTGCCGAGGTAAGGTATTCGGCCACGAAAGCATTGCTGATGGCGTAATCGTACACGCGACCACAATCGTCCAAAACATCGAGAGTTACCGCATTGCGCGTAGGTGGATTCAGTGGGAAGCCATCGGTGACCATGGCATTTCTGTCGGTCCATTGGGTGGAGTCAGGGTAAACTCTGGCTTGGCTGAAGTCATCAAAAAACGGCAAAAACAACCCTGCTTCGTTGACGTATCGAGAGGTCTTTTGCGAAGATTCGCGATAGAAGCCGGTCAATATTTCTTGGGCAAAGGCATGACCCATGCCAATGCTGAGTGCTAAGGCTAAAGCTACAGCCTTAAAATTCGTCTTCATTTTCATAGTCGGTGGTTTCTATGGATTCTGTAACTGTATCTGTTTCAAATTGTTGTGGAATGTTGATGATGGAATCCTCATGCATCAGTTCTTGCATTTCCTTCTTGAAATCGAGGGTGCGGCTTGAGTGGTAGGTCAGGTCGATGTAGGTGCCTGGCTTAACAGATCCAGAGCTGGGACCCGGTCTCATTTGTTTGACACGCTGATATTGTATGCTGTCGTTATCTTCGTAAGTCTCGTTGCCGAGGTTCATCCCGGCGAGGTTCAGCAGACGTTTGGCTTCAGCAGCGGGTTTGCCGATAAGGTTGGGAACCTTGATGTTCAGCTTGTCGCGGCCGATGCCCACGCTCAATACGATTTTACTGCCTTTTACAAGTTCGGTGCCTTCTTTTATAGGATGCCCTTCATAAAACTGGTCGATGATATTGTTTTTGTATGAATAATTCTGATATTCAAGGTAATCTACATCCAAACCGCTGGATTCCAGACGGCCTATGGCTTCGCGCAAGGAGATGCCTTTTAGGTTTGGCATGATGGTCTTTTCAGGCGTTTCGGCCACAATGATGACGTAAACATTGCGCCCTTTCTTGATTTTTGAGCCAGGCAAGGGGTCTTGCTGGTAGATGCTCCCAGGTTGTTGCCCCTTGGGATAAACGCTGTCAATCAGAATGAAATGGAAGTCTTTTGAATGGTCGTGCTTCACTTGACGATAATCCTGACCAACGAAATCAGGCATGGTGTAAACCTTGTCGTGGCGTGTGTATTTGTCTAATAATCTGAATGTTATCCATAGTAAAACCACGCACAATACCAGTATGATGAGTAGGTTGATGTAAAATTTCTTTTCCTTGAGGAAGTGTAGGCGTCCCATAATTTAGTAATTTAGCCGTGTTTTTACAACTCAATTTTGAGTCTTTTTATTGTTTGACCTTTAAACCGACAAAATTACAAAAAATATGAAAAACGTAGCAATTATTTGTGGTGGCGATGGCGGAGAGTTTGAAGTTTCCGTCAAAAGTGCGCAAGTGGTGAAGAAGAATCTGAATCCGGAACTGTATGATTCTAAGATTGTTGTGGTCTCCAAGAAAGGGTGGTACTGTGTCCTGAAAGACGGCACTCATTTGGAGGTCGACAAGAACGATTTTTCGATCTCAGTTCATGGACACAAGATGAAATTCGATGTGGCCTTCAACGCGGTACATGGCGAGCCGGGAGAAAATGGGCCGCTTTCGGGTTATTTGGATTTGCTGGGCATTCCTTGTACTTCTTCCCCCTTGGCTACATGCGCCCTCACGTTCCACAAAGACTTTTGTAAGCGATTGGTGGCTTCATACGGTGTCAAGGTGGCACCTTCGATGCTTATTAATGAAGGTGAGAAATATGATGCCGACGAAATCATCAAGCAATTGGGGCTGCCCTTGTTCGTGAAGCCGACCTGCAACGGCTCCAGCGTGGGCGTGACCAAGGTGAAGACGGCGGAAGAGCTTGTTCCTGCGATATTTACGGCGAGAGCCGCTGGACGACAGGTGATGTGCGAGAAGTTTGTCGATGGGCGTGAGTTTGGCTGCGGTGCGATGAATTTCAAAGGCAAGATGATGGTGTTTCCAATCACCGAAATCATCAGTAAGAACGAGTTTTTCGACTATGAGGCCAAATACACCGCCGGCAAGTGCGACGAGGTGACGCCCGCCCAAGTCGATGAAGCCATCGAAACCGAAATCAAGGGAACGACGGCGATGCTGTATGAGAAGCTGGAATGCAAAGGCTTTGTCCGCATGGACTATATTGTCAGCGACGAAGGTGTCTTCTTCATCGAGGCGAACATCGTCCCCGGCATGTCGGAGGCCAGCATCATCCCCGCACAGGCACGGTGTTTTGGCCTGACATTGGAACAGTTGTTCGGAATGGCGCTTGAGAACGTATTATAGTTCGGATTATAAATACGGAATGCGGAATATGCAAGGCTTTACGTCGCTTTGCGTTATTCCGCATTTCTAATTCTGCATTCCGCATCTAAATTACACCGTGAGGATGTCTTTCGACTTCAGCTCAGTGAGGTCGTCAATCTTCTTGATGTATTTGTCGGTGAGCTTCTGAATCTCCTCTTGCAGGAGCTTCGACTCGTCTTCCGAGATCACGTCTTTTTCCAGTTTCTTGGCGTCGTCGTTGGCGTTGCGGCGGATGCCACGGATGCCGACTTTGGCTTCCTCGGCGGCGTTCTTGGTGCGCTTCACCAGCTCTTTACGGCGTTCCTCGGTCAAGGCGGGCACTGCGATACGCAGGATTTCACCGTTGTTGATGGGGTTGAAGCCCAAGTTGGCGTTCAAGATGGCCTTGGCGATGTTGCCGAGTGCGCTCTTGTCGAAAGGTTGCACCACAATCATGCGGGCGTCGGTGCAGCCGATGTTGGCGGTCTGCTCGATGGGCACCGTCGTGCCGTAGTATTCAACCATAACGCCGTTCAGCATGGCCGGACTGGCCTTGCCTGCCCTGATGCCCTGAAACTCATGCTCCAAGTGCTTAATGGTGTTGTCCATGCTTTCAGTGGCCTCGTCTAATACAAATTGGGAATCTTCTGTCATAGCTTTTTAAATTTGAGGGCAAAAATAGTTTTTTTTTCTTTTGCAGAAGTTATTCAACGTATTTTTTTGTCTTCTACCATTCCAAGCTAAAGACTAAAGAGACATTTGAGATGTTGTCTTGACGGTCTTCGTAGTAACTGGGATACATAGTCATAAAATTCGAGTGATAATGTGTGACGGTGACGTTGTGGTAATAAGAGTATGTCGCCATCAGGTTAAAAGCGATACGACTTTTGGTGGCAAAGCGTACGCCAACACCCACGTCGCCGTAAGGACCGAAGTTCTTCATGGAGTAGTAGGCACCTGCACGGGCCCTAACCACAGGACTTGCCTTTTTTGTGGGCAAGAACACATAACGGAATGAGCCATAGAACGGAATGAGTTTGGGCGAACTGAAGATGCTGACACCATAACCGACACCAAGGCCTGCAAAAACCTTGTCGTTGAATTGATAGCCGTGCGTTGTAGAAATCGAGTAAAGATAGCCGTCAACACTATACTGATTCCAAACGCCGCCAAGACCTGTTTCCAAAAAGCCTTTATAGCCGCTCGGTAAGCGGAATGGTTTTTCATTGTTTTCTTGTGCAAATGACGTAATCGTCATCAACACGATGGCAAGGGCCACAATAGTCTTTTTCATAACAATAGTATTTATTGGTTACGAAAAGAAAACTTGCAAAAATTGTACCAAAAAAACTTTCTTAGTTTAACGGTTCGTATAATCCCGTCAAGACGGGGCTCTTCTTCGTGTAATAATAGCTTAGCTTGGTCACGACGAGAGGCTTCTTGTCTTGGTTCCAAAGATAGGTCTTGATGGTCTTGCCTTTGGGAGTGAAGTCGTCGCCAAAAAGGATTGCATTAGCAATGGTATGGTCTCCAGGCACAAAATGCCCATCTTCAGGCAATGAACCATGCCAAAGTACGAGCGAGTCGGTCGCTGCATCGTGAACCTCGATGACGGCAACGCAATTGTTGAGTTCGGTATTGTTGTGAAAATGAATGACGACCCCCAAAGCTTCTACATCCTTTGGCAAAGAGTCGCACGGGAAGGTGCAGGGTTGACCCCATTCCTGGCCTTCAATGTAAAGGCAGGAATCGGCACTCAATTCATTGAGGAGGTATTGCGCGTCTTCCGTTGGGGTCTTGCTCAATGTGAGGTAGCGTGAGGTGAACCAGTCTTTCTTCCCGATGAGATAAGGATAGTTGCCTACGGCGGTGACTTCCCAGATGGGGTTGACATAATCCGTCCAACCAAAGCTAAGCATGGGAGTGTTTTGATGCTCGCTGAGCCAATCGTTGAACTCGCCCAAGTTGCTATAGCGATTGTAAACGATACGATTCTCTACATTGGTTTTCGTTTGATAGAATTCTGCAGCCTCACCGATTTCAGTCCTGGTGGCGAATTGGATCTTGTCGCCGTATTGTTCTTTGTCCTGCTGCATTTCAGCGGCAATCTGGTCATAGCCTTGGTGGTACATCAGGTCGTAATGCCTACGCTCCATGATGAGCGAGGTGGTGCCGACAAAGAGGATAGCGGCCACGACCAGCGCGGTCTGCCATGGCGACAAGGTGCGGGTGCCAAACAAAGAGAAGGCCACGATGATGACGAAGGGATAGCTGAAAATCAGCGTGCTGTGCTGGATGATGGGCTCGCGCTTCAAGGAATAGATGAACGCGATGGCGAAGATGATGACAAACCAAGCGATGCCAGCCCACCGCAAGGGTTGGCGCAGCTTGCTGCGCTTGCCCAGGATGAGCGGCAAGAGGATGACGATGCCCACGGCAAACATGAACAGCATCGAGTAGTTCATCGTGTACTGGATGAAATCGAGCAGGAAAGTGGATTTAGGTTCTGCCAGCCAACCACCGATGCTGCCGCTCACGAAGAGTTGCTGGTAGAAAATGGGCAGAGTAGGGGCGAACAGGACCACGGCTGCTATTCCGCTGAGCCAGTAGGCCTTGCGTCGTTCTTTTGGCAAGAAAAACAAACCTGTGAGGAAAATCAGTCCCGCTTGTGCGATGGAGAAATACTGTATCAACGAACAAGCCCATGCCGAGAGCGCGAAGCCAACATAATCCTTTGTCGTCGTTTTCGTACCGAAAACGACCTTATACCAAAACACTGCCATCAGCAGGACGAAGAACAATCCCGCTGAATATGGCCGCGCCAGCTGGCTATAGAACACCGTGAACTGGCTGACCGCAAAGAAAGCTGCCGAGAACAAACCTACCTTGCGGTTAAACCACTGCTGTCCTATAATATAGATAAGGTATATGGAACCAATGCCCATCAGCGCGAAGGGCAGCTTGACCCATAACTCGCTCCAACCAAAAACCTTCACCCAAAGCCAAAGGAAAGCTTGTACCCCAATGGGATGGCTGTCGGGCATCACGCCTTGTTGGACGAAGTCATGGAAGTTGTCGAAGCGGGTGCGCAACAAGGCACTAAACTCATCGTGCATAAAGGGAACTTGACCTAACTTCCACAGTCTCAACACTGCCGCGACTAATATAACAACACCGAGGAGGATATAATCCATCCTCCTATTCGGTGCATTATGGATCTTGCGCAGATGGTTTTTCCTCGTCCTCATTTCGTCACCAAGGTACCGATGTTCTCGCCGCGCAAGACCTTCATCAGATTGCCTCGTGTGTTCATGTCGAAGACATACATCGGCATATCGTTTTCCTTGCACATGGTGAAGGCGGTCATGTCCATTACTTTCAGGTTGCGCTGGTAGGCTTCGTCGTAGGTGATGTGATCGAACTTGGTCGCGGTGGGGTCTTTCTCAGGGTCGGCGGTGTAGATGCCGTCCACGCGGGTGCCTTTCAAAATGATGTCGGCCTTGATTTCGACAGCGCGAAGGGCTGAGCCTGTGTCGGTGGTGAAGAAGGGGTTGCCTGTGCCGGCACCCATCACCACGATGTGGCCTTCCTCAAGTAGGCGAATGGCTTTGGCACTACTCATCGTGTCGGCGATGCGGTCGATGTAGAGTCCTGCTAAAAGCGTGGCTTTCTGTCCTTTGCTTTGCAAAGTCGATTGCATGGCCATCGAGTTGATGACGGTGGCGAGCATACCCATGTAGTCGCCTTGGATGCGGTCCATGCCTTTCGAGGCACCTTGCAGGCCGCGATAGATGTTGCCGCCGCCGATGACGATGCCGATTTGCACGTCGGCCTTTGCGGCTTCAATGATTTCGTCGGCATAATCGTTCAAGCGTTGCGGGTCGATGCCGTATTGCTGGTTGCCCATCAGGGCTTCGCCGCTGAGTTTCAGGAGTACTCTGTTGTATTTCATGATGGTATAGTTTTAGTTCAATAACGAGGGCAAAATTAGCCTTTTTTCTTCAAATGGCTTTGTATGTTGATGGCTTTTTTCGGTTTCTATTGGAAAACGCAGTTTTTTCACCCCGAAATTTATAGGAAAACGCAGTTTTTTGAGGGTGATTTTTATAGGAAAATGCAGTTTTTTAGTGGAAAAATTTATAGGAAAACGCAGTTTTTGTTTTGTAATTCTATGAAAATGTGTAATTTTGCGGCGTAATTAAAATCAATGCCATGCTGAAGCGAAAAATTGAGACTTACATTGAGGCGTTTTTGGCTCCGCGACCGCAAAAAATCCTCATTTTGGACGGTGCCCGACAAACGGGAAAGACGTTCATCATCCGACAGGTCGGCAAGAAATTGTTTAAGAACTATGTAGAGATTAACTTGTTGGACGACAGCCTCAACGAGCGCAATTTCGATGAGGCTCGCTCGGTATCGACTTTTTATCTGCAACTGAGTGCAGTGGCCGGCAATAAGTTGGGCGGAAAAGATGATACTTTGGTCTTTCTCGATGAGATTCAGGCTTATCCGCATCTGCTCACCTTGCTCAAGTTCCTCAATCAGGACAACCGTTTCACTTACATTGCCAGCGGTTCGGAGTTGGGCGTTACCTTATTTAAGACGCTTTCGATTCCGATGGGCAGTATCGAGATAAGGCATCTTTATCCGCTTGATCTCGAGGAGTTTCTTTGGGCCAATGGCGTGGGCGAGGAAGTCATCAACCATTGCCGCGAGATGTTTTTGGCACGACAAAGTCTGCAAGAGAGCCTGCATCGCCGCATGATGGAAGTTTTCAGGAAGTATTTGTTGGTTGGCGGCTTGCCGGAAGCGGTGCAGTCGTTTGTGAACGACACCAACATTGCCACGGTGCGCCGAATTCAAGCCCAAATCCATGAGTATTATGGCATTGATGCTTCAAAGTACGACCAAGAGAACCGACTGAAAATCAGGTGCATCTACGACAGGATTCCTTCGATACTCGAAAACAAGAAGAAACGTATCGTCGCACGCGACATTGAAGGGATGGCCACCAAGCGTTTCAAGGATTATCAGGACGAGTTCGATTATCTAATTTCTTCGGGTATCGTCCTTGACGTGAAGGCCATTTCCACGCCTGTTTTCCCTTTGGTCGAGTCGATGAGCAAGAACCTTTTGAAGTTGTATCTCAACGATGTAGGGATGCTGACGGGCATTCTGTACCGCAACAACATCAATCCGATTTTGAACGACGAGTGCAGCGTGAATTTGGGAACAGTATATGAGTCGGTTGTGGCTCAGGAATTGAAGGCGCACGGTTTCCGCTTGTTCTATTACGACAATAAAAAGAACGGCGAGGTGGATTTCTTGATTGATGATTATGAGCAACTTGCGGTGTTGCCGTTGGAGGTGAAGTCGGGCAAGGATTATTACGAGCACAGTGCCTTGAACCATTTTTTGACGAACAAGGACTATTCTGTGCAGCGGGCCATCGTTTTCTGCAACGAGGGTACCGTTGAGGAAAAAGATGGTGTGACTTATATGCCCGTTTACAATGTGATGTTTTTGCAGGCGGAGTGAATCAAAAAATCGAGCGGAACCCAACCAGATTCCGCTCGGTTTCAATTAGAAAGATAAACGCTTATTCCATAGCGTTCTCCAACCGTCCATGGCATTGCTTGTACTTCTTGCCGCTACCACATGGGCAGGGATCGTTGCGCCCCACTTTTTTCTCGACGCGGATGGGCTGCGTGACTTGACGCTGTTGCGTGTCGCTGTGCGACTGGGCCAGCAAGTCTTGGCGCTGCTCGCGGATCTTCGACTTGTCGATGCCTTGCGGACGCGACTCACGGACGGTATTCGGGTCTTGCGTCGGGATGTCAGCACGCATGAGGAAGGAGATGACGTCCTCGTTAATCTTCTCCAACATGGCTTTGAATAGGTTGAACGACTCCAACTTGTAGATGATCAGCGGGTCTTTCTGCTCGTAGGTGGCGTTCTGTACTGATTCCTTCAGGTCGTCGAGTTCGCGGAGGTGTTCCTTCCAGGCGTTGTCGATGAGGCCAAGGGTGATGCTCTTCTCGATGCAGAGGTTCACCTCGCGGGCACCGTTTTCGACCGCCTTCTTCAGGTTCACGATGACGTTCATGCCGCGTTTGCCGTCGGTAATCGGGATGGCGATGTTCTCGAAGTGGCTCTGGTTTTCATACACGTTTTTGATGACGGGCAGGGTCTTCTCGCCGATGATGCGAGCCTTGTCGCGGTAGTGTTCAAGAGCGGCATCAAACAGTTTTTGAGCCAACTCCTTGGTCTTCAAGCGGTCAAAATCCTCCTCGGTAAATGGCAGATCAATACCCATGCTCGAAAGCACTTCCATCTTGAGGCCTTCATAGTCCTTGACGTCTTGGTATTCTTCAACAAGCTTCTCGCCGAAGTCCATCATCATGTTGTTGATGTCGATGGAAAGGCGCTCGCCGAACAAGGCATGATGGCGCTTCTTATAAATGACTTCGCGCTGGGCGTTCATCACGTCGTCATATTCGAGCAAATGCTTACGTACACCGAAGTGGTTCTCCTCGACTTTCTTCTGTGCTTTTTCGATTTGCTTCGTAATCATCGGATGCTGAATGACTTCGCCTTCCTGCAAACCCATTCTGTCCATGATGCCCGCGATACGCTCGGAGCCGAACATGCGCATCAGGTTGTCCTCCAAGGAGACGTAGAACTGAGAACTACCTGGGTCACCTTGACGGCCGGAACGACCGCGCAACTGACGGTCGACACGGCGCGACTCGTGACGCTCGGTGCCGATGATGGCCAAACCGCCAGCTTCTTTCACGCCAGGGCCGAGCTTGATATCGGTACCACGACCAGCCATGTTGGTGGCGATGGTCACCGTGCCCGCCTGACCTGCTTCCTTGACAATTTGCGCTTCCTTGAAATGCAACTTGGCATTCAACACGTTGTGCGGGATGTTCTTGCGCGTCAACATACGGCTGAGCAACTCAGAGACTTCCACTGAAGTAGTACCTACCAACACGGGACGGCCTGCGTTGACCATATTCTGAATTTCCTCAATGACAGCATTGTATTTCTCACGTTTGGTCTTGTAAATCATGTCCTCTTGGTCGATACGAGCGATGGGACGGTTGGTCGGAATGACGACTACATCGAGTTTGTAGATGTCCCAAAACTCGCCCGCTTCGGTCTCAGCAGTACCGGTCATACCGGCCAGCTTGTGGTACATGCGGAAGTAGTTCTGCAAGGTGATAGTGGCGTAGGTCTGTGTGGCTGCTTCTACCTTCACATTTTCCTTGGCTTCCACGGCCTGGTGCAGACCATCACTCCAACGGCGACCCTCCATGATACGGCCCGTCTGCTCGTCCACAATCTTGATCTTGTTATCCATGATGACGTAGTCCACATCCTTCTCAAACAAGGTGTAGGCCTTCAGCAATTGACGCACCGTGTGCAGACGCTCTGACTTCTCGGCGAAGTTACGCATCAACTCAGCCTTGCGCAACACCTTCTCGTCGTTGTTGAGGTTGGAATGCTCCAATTCGGCGATTTCACTGCCCACGTCGGGCAAAACGAAGAAGTCAGGCGTATTGTAGGCTGCGGTCAAGGTGTCGATACCTTTTTCTGTCAGGTCGACGGTATTCAGTTTCTCGTCGATGACGAAATACAACTCATCGTCGATGATGTGCATGTTTTCGTTGCGGTTCTGCATGTAGAAGCCCTCGGTCTTCTGCATCAACGACTTCATGCCTTCCTCGCTGAGGAATTTGATGAGGGCGTTGTTTTTCGGCAGACCACGATAGGCGCGGAAGAGCTGGTCGGCGCCGTGTTTCTTCTCGTCTTCGGTAGCGTTGGGGTCAGTGAGGATTTTCTTGGCCTCAGCTAAAATCGTGGTTACATAACGTTTCTGGGCTTCGTACAATTTGACCACATCGGGTTTCAACTCGTCAAATTCCTGTTGGTCGCCGCGAGGTGTAGGACCACTAATAATCAATGGAGTACGGGCATCGTCAATCAACACGGAGTCCACCTCGTCAACGATGGCATAGTGATGTTTGCGTTGTACTAATTCGTCAGGGTTGCCTGTCATGTTGTCACGCAGGTAGTCGAAACCGAACTCGTTGTTGGTGCCGTAAGTGATGTCGCACATGTAGGCACGGCGACGGGCGGCGGAGTTAGGCTCGTGCTTGTCAATGCAATCCACGGTAAGGCCGAGGAACTCATACATCGCGCCCATCCACTCAGAGTCACGCTTGGCCAAGTAGTCGTTCACGGTAACCACATGCACACCCTTGCCTGCCAAAGCATTCAGATAGACGGGTAGCGTAGCCACAAGGGTCTTACCTTCACCGGTGGCCATCTCAGCGATCTTGCCTTGGTGCAGCACAATACCGCCGATGATTTGGCAGTCGTAGTGCACCATGTCCCAGGTCACCATGTTGCCGCCAGCCATCCAGCTGTTCTTGTAGTAAGCCTTGTCGCCCACGATGTTGACATGTTCATATTTAGCAGCCAGCTCGCGGTCGAGGTCGGTGGCGGTCACTTCCACGGTCTCGTGTTCGCAGAAGTATTTGGCTGCTGCCTTGACGACGGAGAACGCTTGGGGTAGAATCTCGTTCAAGGCTTCCTCAATGTGTTCAAGCTCCTGCTTTTCAAGCTTGTCGATTTGGCCATAGAGCTTTTCCTTCTCGTCGGGGTCCATGTCGAATTCGGCCTCGGCTTTGGCTTTCAACGCGGTAATTTCGGCTACCTCGGTAGCAGTCTTGTTCTTTATGTATTCCTTGAATTCCTGTGTCTTATGTCTCAGGCTGTCGATGTCTAACTTGACGATTTCGTCGTAAGCCTTGAGGGTCTTTTGGAGTATGGGCTGCAGGGCCTTGTTATCGCGTGAGGCCTTGTCGCCAAAGAGGTTTTTTAGAAATCCCATTTATATCAGTTTATAGTTAAAAGTTAATAGTTTACAGTTAAAATGATTGCCTTGGGTCAAAAAGCGTGCAAAGGTAGGGAATTTCCTTGAATTGTCGGGAAATTGTGTCAAAAAGTCAGATGATTTTAGGTCAAACGAGGCGGGACAAAGGGCAGAAAGCGGCAAACATTTTGCGAAAACTGTCGTTTTGTGAGAAAAAGATTTTGCGAAAACTGCTGTTTCAGCGGAAATAAATTTTGCGAAAACTGTCGTTTTTGGCGAAAAACATTTTGCGATAATTGAAAAAGTTGTATTTTTGCACGGATTTTCAAAAGATTAGAAAGTTATGATTTTTAAGAGGAAATTGTATGACAAAATGCTCCAATGGAAGGAAAGCCGTAAAGGCAGTTCCGCATTGCTCGTGAAAGGAGCAAGACGAGTGGGCAAATCCACCTTGGTTGAGGAATTTGCGAGAAACGAATACGAATCTTACATCCTTATTGATTTCTCGGAAACCTCGACGGAGATTAACGAGTTGTTTGAGAACATGATGGATTTGAACTACTTCTTCTTCCGTCTGCAAAACATTTTCCATGTTACTTTGCACGAGCGCAAGTCGGTGATTATCTTCGACGAGGTGCAACTTCAACCCTTGGCGAGGCAGTCCATCAAGCATCTCGTCAAAGATGGGAGGTACGATTATATCGAAACAGGTTCGTTGCTTTCCATCAAGAAAAATGTGCAGAATATTTTGATTCCGAGCGAGGAAACCCGTATGATATTGAATCCCATGGATTTCGACGAGTTTCGTTGGGCAACTGGTGACAGCCTTTCACCCGATTTCATGCGTCAGGCATTCGACATGAAACGCCCAATGGGGCAGGCCGTGCATCAGAAATGGATGCGAGACTTGCGGCTGTATATGCTTATCGGCGGAATGCCTCAAGCGGTGGATACCTACAACAAAACCAACAACTTGCAGCAAGTGGATGACAAAAAACGCGAAATCATCATGCTGTATGACGACGATTTCAGAAAGATTGACAGCACGGGCGCCGCATCTCGGCTTTTCATGGACATTCCGGCGCAACTTTCGAGCAACGCCAACCGATACATGATTTCAAGCGCAACAGAAAGTAGGGCCACAGATACCACCGCTGTTGTGATTAAAGACATGACTGATAGCATGGTGGTAACTTTGGCCTATCATGCCAACGACCCCAATGTGGGTTTCGGCTTGACCAAAGACTATTCCCGCTACAAGATGTTCATGAGCGACACAGGACTGTTCATCACTTTGGCTTTCTGGGATAAAGACTATACAGAAAACACGGTTTACGGCAAACTGCTTTCCGACAAACTCTCTGCCAATTTGGGTTATGTGTATGAAAACTTGGTTGCCCAGATGCTGACGGCTGCGGGAAACAGCCTGTATTACTACACCTTTCCCGACGGCAACAACCACAATTACGAGGTTGATTTCCTGCTTTCGCGAGGCAACAAAATCGTTCCCATAGAGGTAAAGTCTTCAGGCTACAAGACACACAAATCCTTGGACGAGTTCTGCAAGAAATATCCTTCGCGCATCGGGGAGCGCATTCTGCTTTATACCAAGGACTATCAAAAAGACGAGGATGTTACTTGCTTGCCGGTGTATTATGCGGGGTTGATGTAATATGCGAAGAAGGCGCGACAATCATGCTGCGCCTTCTTGTTATTTTCTTTGTTTTGTGTTGAAAACAAAGAAGTTTAATGTTTTATGGTTTTGCAAATTGAAAGAACTGGTTATTCCCAATGTCCACCTTGACCGCCGCAATGACTACATCTATAGTTTGTTCTTCTTCCACTAACATTAAAACCTTCAGTATATCCTTTTCCCCAACAATATGGACACGGATACCACTGAATTCTGTTGCCTTTGTTGCTGTTTCTATTGTTTTGGCTTTGTCGTTGGTCTAGTTTTTCTCTTTTTCTTTTACCCTCATTAATAATACTGTCCATCTTTCTTTTCATTCTATCTGCTGGCGATTCATAATTATCGATTGCACTTTTAATTGTTTTTATTTCAGGACTTCCGAACCACGAAAGCGGAAAACACACCTCGTTGTTTTGATCTTTGAATTCATTACCTGGATACTTGTTTTTAATGTAATCTAAATCATAATTCGCATTTAAACTAAAACCACCATAGAATCCCTTGAATGACATGTCTTCTGAAGATAGGTACATAACAACATCAAAGGTATTATTCTTATAATCTTCACCGAATAGTTTATCCAAACTTTCACAATATTTTATGATAAAACTGTTTTCTTCAATCCACAATTCTTTCCATTTTCCTAAATCAAGTATGGTATCTGGATTAGAAAGGCAATAAACAAAACAAGGAGAATTGATGGCATTTTTGTTTGCGAAAACAAGTGTTTGCTTCCCTTTTAGTTTCTCATTTTGGATTATAATATATTCTTCATTCGATATTGGCAATTTGTTTCCCTCATTAAGCAAGGTAAACGAACAAGTGGGGACACTGTCTTTCATGGATAGTTGGATTTGTTTAATGTAATATCCGTCTTCTTTTGGAAACACCAAATGCTTCGACTTTTTTCCCGATAACCCATCAACAAAAATTTTATTATCTTTTTGAACCAACACAAAATGATCTACTTCCAAAGGATTCTCGCTTTGTGATAATATAGAATAGCCTTCTTTTTGATATGCCATTATGGCTCTTTTCATCTTTTCCTCTTTACTGGTGCAACTGCACATAAAGATACTCACAATCGTGACAACGGTTAATTTGAGTATACTTTTCATTCTATTATGTTTTGATAATTTGTTGATTAATCGCTAAATGACCGTATTGCAATACTCGCATAATCCGAAATCAATTTCTCAATAATTTGTTTAATGCTTCTATTTCAACCTGTTGTTGTTTTGTTTCGCTCATCTTTTTTATTTCATTGTGATTGCCCATGTAGATAAGATTGCCAGGCTTAAATGATTCTGTCTTGGTTTTTACTAGCGTTAAATACCCATCCTCAATACTGAGTATTAATACATAGTCCGATTCGTCTTTCGGTTCTCCCTCATTTAGATCCCAAACATAAACACGTCCATCTTTTACACGGTATGAGGCATGAAAAGATTCAGTAGATTCCGACCTTAAAGCTTCTCCCACACCTCCAGTATACATGTTTATGGAATAAACACTTTTAGTAAGAGTCATTCCAAATATATCTCCGTCAAAACAGATCATTATAGTTTTAAACAGCCATGCTGGAGTACCATATGCAGCAACTTGTCGAGGCTGCTCCATATTTCCTATATAAGTATCTCCTTTCTTAATAGTCTTCCCTTTGCTTTGAAATTGATTTGGGAGCATTTTATTCCCATCAGATACCATTTCTGCATACGATAATGTTGTGTTAAATGACAAAAACAGTGTCATCAGACCAATCGAGAATAGGTTTACTATCATTTTCATTTTTTTAATCCCTAAATACGTCAATCGGGCGCAACTTTTAATTTTCCTTTTCAGCACCGCAAAGGATTATCATTGACTAAACGAAGCGTGGCACTGATATACCACATTTTTTGATGGAGGTCGTGAGAATTACCTTGCAGGAAGATGTAACTATAACAGTCCACGCATAACGCGCAAACCACTATACTCACTTGCCTGCGAAATTTCTCACGTTTCCATCAACAAGACGAGCATAACGCTTCGTGTTTCTTTATGTCAGCGGCACAAATCCGCTTTAAGAACTGCTGCAAAAATACAAATTATTTCGGATACAACTGCTAAAACTGTCAAATTTTTACTGTTTTAGCCATGGAATAGAAGTGTAACAAGTGCTTCTTAGTTTCCCAGTTTTATCTCCGGCACAATCAACTCTCCTTCATCCCTCAATCCATCCCTCTGATAAAACATGCAATAATAAATCGGCAAGTAAACGATGCCGTCTTTTTCCCTCACTTCGCGGTCGTTGCTGAGCACCACGGCTTTCTTAATACCGTAATCGGGCGTTTCCAAAAATTTGTCCAAGGCACTATGCACGGTATAGTCCTTGCCTGACTTCACTTCGATGGGTAATACGGTCAAGTGGTCGAAATCGTCAATCAGGAAATCCACTTCGCCCTTTTGCTTGT
>CAMZEK010000035.1 GCA_947305795.1 uncultured Bacteroidales bacterium
GGTAGTTCGTGATAGCTATGTCAATTTGGTGCCTTCGGGATACGAACCATACAACATTGGAGGCGGCAATACCATTACAACGAATGCAGATTTGTTTTGGGACGCATCGCTTGTAATCGGCAAAGAACAGCCATAATTGGTTTGTTGTTTTGTGTTGCGGCTGCCACGGTAACCGCGAAACGATCCGACCATGCCATCCTATCGAAGACGGTGACAAAAAAACTGCGTCAAGTTGCTGTTTTGTCATGGAGAAACGAAAAAAAATCTATTTTTGCAATTTGTAAAACAAAGTTGCGTTATTTGTAAGTCTATTGCGAACACTTAAATAAACGAATATGAAGAAACACATTTTGCCAATGGCGGCCATCGTGCTCGCCCTCATGCTTTCCACCTTTAGCGGTTGCAGAAAGCAGAAACCCCAAGACAACACTCCTGCCCAAGAAGGCCTTTATTTGGGCATCGTCGGGTTCAATTCCGAACTTTACACCATGCCACTTGGACTGCTTAATCAGTCCACGAAACACACGTTTGAGAGCTTTGTGAATGGTTTGTCCATGCAGAATGGCACCATCCTTTATCATGCTGTCAACACGGGTATCAGCAGTTTGGCCAAAGCCAAAGTGCCGAAAAACCTCATTAATGTCTCAGTGGTGACCTTCACGGATGGCCTCGACCAAGGGTCTTATGTTTTGTCGAACTTCAACTCAGGCGCGGATTATTTGTCGGCTGTCAATAACCGCATTATGACCGAACTCATTGGCGGCACCAACATTTCCGCTTATTCGATAGGCGTGCGTGGCTCCGATGTGGCCGACGTTGAAAGTTTCCGCAACAACTTGAAGAAACTCTCCAGCGACCCCGTGAACAATGTATTTGAGGTCAACAACATGAGCGAGGCCTCTGAAAAGTTTGCGGAAATTGCGCAACAGCTTTACAACCAAAGCACGTACTATAACGTGTCGCTCAAGATGCCGGCTCAGGAGCCCAACACGCTCCTTCGTTTCACCTTCGATAACGTGAATGATGCCAACGCCTCGCAATGCTACATTGAGGGCAGGTACATCCGCAATAATAGTGGAGATGTAATGCTGAACGACGTCCATTATGTGGGTTTGGAATGCATGTCGGGCGCTAGCGTCACGGCTTCGTTGGAAGGCATCTTCGTCGTGTTCTCTTTCCAGAACCTCACCGACTTGAATGGCACTCAGATGACCACCGACTACGTAAAACAGTGGAACTGGATTACATCGTCAAGCCAATGGCAATACAACAGTGAGTTCACCCCATCTGGCAACACCGAAACAGTTGAACAATACAAGAGCGCGATGATTATGCTCGTGCTCGATTGCTCCAACTCGCTCGGCAACGATTTCACCAACATGAAGGCTGCTGCCAATCAGTTTATTGAGACCCTGAGCGGCAATTACAGCGGTAAGCATTAATCGACACTATTCAGTTTTGCTATTATCTTCAGCATCTGCTCACCCAAACCGATGGTGTAGCCTTGCTTCACAAAGACGACTTCGCTGTTGGCGTTGGCAATGATGAAAATGGGCAGGTTGCTGTTGTCAAGATGCAGGCTTTCAACAAGTTCATCACGTATGGCTTCTTTGTAGAGACCATACGTGATGTTTTTTGGCAACCCGCTGAAATTCTTCAATTTGAACTTGTTGTAGTCTTCTCTATCGGCGAAGAGGAACACCATCGGAAGGCCACTTTGCTCGAAATCATTGCTGAAAGCGGCGATGTCCTGCATGGCGTGGGTGGTCGGCTCGCTGCCTTGGTCCAAGAGACCGAGGATGTAATAGTCGCCCCACACGATTTGCTTGAAGTTGTATTCTTCATCGGTTTCGGCATCGTTGAAACGGTTCTCGGCATAGAAACTGCCAATCACATGAAGGTCGTTATCAGGCTCACGCAGCACAAGGTCGACAACGGTGGTTTCTTTCGCCTTGATGGTAAAGAACTGGCTGTGAGTCAGGGCGGTACCATCGGGCAGACGGTTGCCCGAAGTGAGGATGTAATAGCCTGCCTCCAAGGATGTCGGGTGCTCGAAACTCGACAATGTCATGCCATCGTCGATACCTGGGTCTTGCGCGTCGTAGGCCAACAGGTGGAAGCTGTTGCCGTCAAACTTCTTGATACTGAAATGCGTGTAGTATTTGGGGTCGGGCATGGAGGCGATGGGGCTGTAGCGGATGTCCAAATAACCGATTTCCGCCACTTTGGGTTGCTCGGCCTCAAAGTCCACATCAATCCATTCATTGTCAAAGTATTGCACATTTCCCGTTACGGGATGGACTTGTGTGGCGATGCCCAAACTCCTTGCCATGCTGACGAAGAAGATGTCGCGGGAATGGCGGTCGGCCTTGCGCGCTTTCAGCACGCCAAGCGGTGAGATGGGATAACGCTGCGGATTCAGGTTGTCGTCGGTTTTGATGTTGTTTTTTACCCAATCGACCAAAAGGGCGGGATTGTCGTGGTATTGCCGACGTTCCGTTTCGGGGAAGAACTCGGTAAGGACTTTGCGGTAAGGCACGAGCATTTCGTTGCTCACGCGCGGGTTGAGGATGTATTGCGCATACAGCTCCGGCGGCATGGAGATGATGGATTGCTCAAGACCTGGTGTGTTATCGAAATGGTCTTTCAGCACCTCAAGGCTGACGTCGCGCAGGTCTTTGTCTGAGATGTTGCTAAGTAGTTCCACCGCCTTGGTTTCGCCGTTTTTGCTTTGCGCGTATTTCACGAAGTCGGCAAGGGTCTGGTAGTTGCCCCAACTCTTTTCATAGATGCGGCACAAGGTCTTGTTGCCCGTGTTGGCAATAATCTCATTCTGAGCTTCTTTGCAGGCTCTGATATAGGCAGTGCGAAGGGAGTCTTCGTAAGCCCCACGGCGGTCGTTTTCGGCGCGCATCTCGGGTGTGACTTCGGGCAAGACACAAGTCGGTGGGGGAGGAACCATCTCGAACTCAAAGGTCTGTTCCATGCCTTCTTCGTGGTCGAGGGTAATGGTAACATTCTCATTTTCACCTGATTTAAATACTTGGAAGCCGAACTTGCCGTCTTTGGCAGCATAAGCCATCATGCAGCCCATACCTGCCGTGAGCCACGTCTGGCCATTTTCGTCGGTGGTCTTGGTAACGACGGTGCAGAACTCGGCGTAGTTGTAGATTTTGAACTCCACAGGCAGGTTGGCTTGTGGTTTACCCTCACTATCGACCACGGTAAAGGTGGTCTTGGCGGTCTTGCCGTAGTTGTCTACCACATTGATCTCCGTGTAGTTGCGGGTGCGGCTGATGACTTCCTCCGGGCCGTCATAGTCGCCGAAGACGCGTGTATGTAATAATAAGGTGCGCGAGGCAGGCTCGTTGAACCAGCCCAAGTCGAGCACAGGCTCAGGCTCGCAGGCACCGAGGAAGTGCCATTTTTCGTCCACCCAGGCCTCCACCCAGGCGTGGTTGTCATCACAGTGCGCCCAGCGGGGCGTGTAGACCTGTCGTGCCGGAATGCCTACAGTACGCAAAGCGGTCACCAACAGCGTCGATTCCTCGCCGCAGCGTCCCCAAGAGGTCTTGACCGTCGCCATGGGTGCTGAGGTGCGGCTATCGGAGCCTTTGTAGTTCACATGTTCGTGGCACCAGTGGTTCACTTCAAGGACGGCGTCATATAAGGAAAGGTCTTTCACGCGGCCCTTCAGCTCCTCATAATAAGTGGCTCTGAAACGGTCAAGGTTCTCATTGTTGACGCGCACTGGCACCACGAAATGCTTGAACTCGCGCTCGGGGATGCTTGAACCCCAAGGCATCTCTTCCTTGGCAAGGAAGGCATAGTGGACGCACTCGCGGTAATAGTCCTCGGTGTAGTCCACGCTGTCGCCTAGCGGCATATATTGATAGAGGAATTCTAAGGCTTGTTGTTCATTGAATGCCTTTTGTTTGGCTTCTCCTGTACAGTTTGAAAACAGCAGGGCGGAGAAAGTTAGGAGGAGGAATAAGGTGTTTTTCATAATAGGAATATTTTGCGCAAAGGTAGTAATTAATACAAAAAAGGTGGTAAGCCTACCACCTTTTTTGCTCACATTTCTCCCAAATCAAACCATAAACTCTTCCAAAGAGGAGAACAGAATCTCATGCAGTTCCTCTTTATGCTCGGGCGTGGTCTGCGTGAACAGGAAGCCCCAGATGCTCATGGCGGGGTTCATGATGTCACGAGTTTCGAGAACACCGTGGAAGTGCCGTTTGATGCGCTTGAAGTCGAGTTTGCGGTTGGTGTCGTAGGGCTTGTCCAAGACGACGAAGCTGAACACGTCGTTCTCGATGCCGTTCCACATGGTGGCGTAGTCGGGGCGGGTGCCTTCGAAGTAGGCTTGCACGGGCAACAGATGGCAGGTGTGGCGCGTCAGGTCGTTGAGACACATGCCAGCGAAACGCAGCGGGTTCACCTCAATCGGGATGGCGCGACCTGAGTGCTTGTCCACGCGGAACTCCACATGCATCGGGAAGTTGCGCAGTTGCAGGGCACCGTTCAGGTCAATGCAGAACTGGTTGAAAGCGGGGTAATTGCTCTCAAAAATCTGTTTGCTCATGCAATAGAGGCGGTCGCTGACATCGGTCTCGCTCTTGAAGATATGGTGGAAGATGTTGATGATGTTAGGCTTGCCCTCAGCATCGTAGTAGGCATCCACGGCGTATTCCTCGCCTTCGATAAACTGCTCAAGGACAAACATTTCGCTGCGCACGACGGTTTCGGGGAACACGGCGCATTGTTTGGCGAAATTCTTGTCAATGTCATCCAAGGCGGCCTGCCATTCGGCCTTGTTGCGGACGATGTATACGCCCACACTGAGGAAGCCGATAGCGGGTTTCAGCACAAGCGGCAAGGGCAACTCGTCAGGGTTGAGGCTGCGCAAAGCCTTCATCTCCACCTCTTTATAATAGAAGTCGGGATAAATCTGCTGGCAAATGCGGCGGAAAGCAACTTTGTCCTTCAAAATCTTGACTTTCTTCACCAATTCGGATTCGGGCAGTTGGGCATAAAGCCACACCAAGGCGTTTTCCGAGACGGCGTAAAGCTGTCCGCTTTGCTGGTATTTTTCGACAAACTGCTTGTCATCCAACAAGTTGAGGTGATGGCCTTCAGCAGTAAGTTGTGCCGCCATGTCGTTGTGCAGCACGGGAATCTGTTTTTCTTCAAGGTAGGCGACCAACGGTGCCGACACGTATGGTTTTTCCAAAATAATCATAACGATAGATAGGTTTTGAATTGAGGCGCAAAGATAGGCAATTTATCAACACGAAAAGCCATAATCACCGCATCAAAACATGTCCCATGCGGCATTCGAGGCAGCGTTTGGTCTTGCAGTACGAGTTGTGGAGGTGTAGCAAGGCCTGCGTTTGCATGGCGTTTTGTGCCGTGATGCCGCATTGCGCGAAATGCCGGATAACGGCATTGTCTTCAGGTTCGGTTTCCTCCAAAAACTGCATGGCCGTTTCACAGTAGGACTCGTCTTTATGAAGTTTGCCATAACAGAACAGCAAAGGTACCACTGCATTGATAATCAAAACGTCAGCAGTGGTTTCACCGAGGTGTTTTGGCTTTGTAGGGCTGTCACATTGTGGCAGCCGCTGATTGAATCGATAATGCGTCTCCCAATATTCCGATGCCACCACATCAAACAGGGCCTTGGCCTCAGTAGTATCTTTCGCCGCCTTGATTTTGGAAAACAGGCAGCCATTTTTGTGAATCAGTTGTGCCATTTGAGCCAAGCGAATAGTAACGAAGTTACTGGGGCGCATTCTCAGAAATCTCCACCGCTCGACGGGCATGGTTAAAAGGTTGAATTTGGCCTTCATCACGGCAAACTCGCGCTGCAAAAGCATAGGATATTCCTCGTTAAACTCGCCTTCAAGGAGACCAGCGCAACCAAATAGCATGGCTTCAACTTGCAAAAGGTTGTCGGCGTGTTTCAACAAGGTCTTGAATGGCAGCATCTTGGCCAAAGTCTCAAAGGCTTCGTTGTTCACTTTCAGGCCGATATAGCGCATCAGGAGTTGATAAAGGGCATCTTCCCAGTCGAATTGGTTGGCGTTCAGGATTTTATTGACGGTTTCGGACTTACTTTCAAGTCGTTCCACAGCCATGCGGTCGAGCCACGAAAGCCTCGTGAAAAGCGGTACCCGCGCGATGGAGTTTCCGCAGGGAATCCATGCTTTTGAAGAGATAAACCTCTGATAATTAGTGAAAAGCGTTTCGTCAAAGTGGTCTTTCAGTTTCAATGTGGGAATGTCGTTCACCTTGGTGTCGTTTTCATAGACGACGTGCAGAATGACGTTTCGATAGGCCTTGTCACTCTCATGCCGGTGTCGGTTCCAGTCGGAGGTCTTCACGTGGATTTCCACATGACCCGCCCAAAGCTTGTCACCGATTTGGATTTTGGCTTCCAAATAATCGGGACCGGAATCGGTGTTGCGGTAGCCCGTCGCCACGACTTCAACCGCCTCGCCTTCAGTGGTTTGCAAGTCTTTATCAATCAGTCGGTTTTCCCAAAGGTAGTATAGAAATTCTTCTCTCATTTTTTGACTATGAGTTGTGACAATGACTATGACCACTTCAACAGAAGTAGAAGCTTTTAACCTTGGTTAGAGTGGTCATGGTCATAGTCATTAGTCATGATTATTTGATACTCCAGCAATTCAAAGGTTCGCTATCCAGAACGCCTTTCTTCGTGGCCCAATCAATGAAGATGGAGCGGAGGTCGCGCTCGCTTTGCCACACGACGTGGTTCTTGATGTCCTCCTGAGCCCAGCCGATGCCGTTGATGAGGTGGTTGCCGCCGCCCATCGAGCGATAGGAGTTCATCACCACGTTGTAGGTCTTTTCCATGTCGAAGGGTGTGCCGTCGGCCATGCTGAGGATGCAGATGCGCTCGCCCATCGGTTTTTTGTCGGTCACTTCATAGAGGATGCCCGCACCCGAGTCGAAATTGTAGATGGGACTCTTCATCTCGTAACCGTATTCGAGGAAATTTTTCACTTCTTTTCCGGTTAAGGCCATGACAGCCAGCGCGTTCTCGAAAGGATACCAAGTGAAGAAATCCTGCACGGTCAGTTTCCCAGCCTCAAGGGTCTTGCCGCCGCTCAGTGGTGCCGCCATTGAAATATCGGCGTGGATGCCTTCGGCTTCGACAGTCTCAAACTGGCAACGGTGAATCTCGTCCACCCAAAGGCATGGCCCTTTGAAAGCATCATCAGAACAGATGGTCACGGGCAGTTCGGCCACCTCGCGTTTTTGGTATTTTTCAGTGCGGTTGAGGTAGGGTTGGAGCATGGCCAAGAAAGCCTCGTCCTTCTCGTCGCTGTCGGTAAGCATCAGCTCGATGCTGATTTCGGGTTCCGCACCTTTTTTCAAGGTCACTTCGGCTTTGGCCAGACCTTGTCCACGACAGCCTGAATTGAGCACGTAAACCGCATCGCCGGCCGTATTGATTACCTTTTCGGCGCGGGCGCGATGGTCGTGGCCGTAGAAAATGAGGTCGAAGCCAGGGACATTCTCGGCCACCCATTTCGTGGCGTTTTCGCGGCCCAAAGGATGGTCGGCGGGAAGGTTCTGCATGGCAGGCTCCCAGCCCGAGTGGAACAGGCCGACCATCAAGTCAGGATGCTCTTTTTCTTGGATGAGGTTCACCCATTTTTCGGCGGAAGACTCCAACTGCTCGAAACGCAATCCGGGTCTCAGTCGGTCGGGCACCCAAGTGATGACATAAGGTGTCAACAGGCCAAGTACGGCCACCTTGAAGCCGTCGCGGTTCAATATTATATAAGGTGTGAAGTAAGGTTCGCCAGTTTCCTCGTCGATGACGTTGGCGGCAAGCACAGGCATTTTGGTCTCGGAATACACACGGTCGAACACCTTGCGACCTGCCTCAATGTCATGATTTCCAACGCATACCACGTCGTAAGGGAAGTAGTTGAGGACCTCGGAAACCAAGTTGGGATGTTCGGTGTCTTGGTTGGAACAATATTGGAATGGGGTGCCTTGCATGTCGTCGCCGTTGTCCAAAAGGATCAGTTTGTCGCCAAGCTCGGCCTTCATTTGCTTGATGAGGTGGGCGTCGTTGGCAAATTCGTCATAACGACCGTGCGTGTCGGTGGTCTCGATGAGGGTCAGGGTGGTTTCCTTGGGCGTGCAGGAAGCCAAAAGTGCGGTTAGTGCAATCATAAGTGTGTGCTTGATGTTCATGATGACGTGATTTTAGAGCGATAAAAGTAGCATAAATTTTGCTATGCGTGGCGTTTTGGGGAAAATTTTTCGAAAAATATATGCGGTAAACGGTAAAATCCGTATCTTTGTGGCATAATTCCAAACCGATTGCATCGTGGCAGACTTGAGCGTCATAGTATCCGATATTGAGCTGAAATTGAGGAATTTGCTTGATGAAAAGTCTCGGTTAGCCAAGGAAAACAAGCGGCTGACGGAGGAAAATGAGGCATTGCAACACGAAAACGTTGCCTTGCGCCAGTCCGCCGGGGAGTTGAAGGACAAAATAAATAAATCTACAATTGTTAACGCACTCGACAACGAGGGAGAATTAGAAGAAGGAAGGAAGCTCATTAAGGATTTGGTGAGAGAAATTGACCGATGCGTTTCGATTTTGAACAGTAAGGAATAATTCAGATACTTGAAAGTCAGCAAAATGGATGAGATAACAATCAATATCACCCTGTTGGACAGGCCGTTTCGGTTGGCCGTGGCCCGCGCTGACGAGGAAAGGGTCAGGAAGGCCGCCTCGCTCATCAACGAGCGGGTGAAGTTCTACGCGAAGCATTACGCTTACAAGGACGCGCAGGACTTGCTCTCGATGACGGCCCTGCAATTCGCCACCTCTGTGGTCAAGATGGATTCTGAATCGAACTACAAAGATCAACATCTGGAACGCAAACTGAACGAACTCAACGCCTTGCTGAGCGACCCGCAAGCATAATCCACGAACTCTTTTTCGTGGAGCATGGTTCTTTGAAAAGCTGGGACTGCCTGTTCAACGCATCTGGTAAACTCAACATTATCAACACATCAATCGGTTTACTCGCGCACTGTAAAAACAGGCCTCATTCCTTTCGGGGAAGCACTTTGGTGCCGGTGGACGTTTGCGCAACGCGGTGACCACAAGCGTATTCTTTGGGGTTTACACACTTCCAATAGGACAGGCAGTTTCTTTTTTCTTTCCTCACCAATCGGGTAAAAACAGAGTTTAAAATGTTATTACTCAACATCACAACAACAACACTGATCATCATTGCCGCCGTTGCCTTGGTCGTGGGCCTCGCGGTCGGTTATCTCATCACGGCCACCCTACTCAAAAAGGCAGTCATTAAAGAGCAAACCGTCCTACTTGAAGAAGCCAAGGAGAAAGCCGAGGTCATCAAGAAAGAGCGCATCCTGCAAGCCAAGGAGAAGTTCCTCCAGATGAAGGACGAACACGAAAAGGCCTGTAACGAACGTAAGCGCGAACTGGCCAGTGCCGAAAACCGCATCAACCAACTGACCCAGACGGCCAACAAGAAAATGGAAGAGGTACAGCGCAAGGCCAAGGAAGTGCAAGCCGCCCAGCAGCGTGTCGAGGCCCAAATGGAAGGCATTGACAAGAAGAAGGCCGACCTCGACCGCATCTACACTGAGGAAACGAAAAAACTGGAATCCATTTCAGGTCTTTCGGCCAAGGAAGCCAAAGCGCAACTCATCGAACTCATCAAGGAAGACGCACAAGCCGATGCCATGGTATACGTCAAGGAAGTCACTGAAGAGGCCAAAATGAGCGCGGCACAGACGGCCAAAAAAATCGTGTTGGAGACCATCCAACGCACAGCTTCAGAGACAGCAGTAGAGAACACCGTTAGCGTGTTCAACATTGAAAATGATGAGATTAAGGGTCGTATCATCGGTCGTGAAGGTCGTAACATCCGCGCCCTCGAATCGCTCACAGGCGTGGAAATCATCATAGACGACAGCCCCGATGCCATCCTCATCTCTGGTTTCGATCCCATCCGCCGAGAGATTGCCCGACTTTCACTGCAGAAGTTGGTCACCGACGGACGTATCCATCCCGCCCGTATCGAGGAAGTGGTGCACAAGGTGGAAAAGCAAGTGGATCAGGAGATTATCGAGATTGGTAAGCGCACTTCCATCGACCTTGGCATCCACAACCTTAACCCCGAACTTATCAAGATGGTGGGTCGCATGAAATACCGTACTTCTTACGGCCAGAACTTGTTACAGCACTCCATCGAGACTGCCAAGCTTTGTGCGACGATGGCCGCTGAACTCGGCTTGAACGTCAAGGCAGCCAAGCGTGCAGGTCTGCTTCACGATATAGGTAAAGTGGCTGAAAATGAGGAAGAACTGCCGCATGCCATCTTGGGAATGAAGGTCGCCGAACGCCTCAAGGAGAAGCCCGACATCTGCAACGCCATAGGTGCCCATCACGACGAAATTGAAATGGATAACCTGATTTCGCCCATCGTGCAAGTCTGCGACGCCATTTCAGGTGCCCGTCCGGGTGCCCGCCGTGAGGTGGTGGAGGCTTACATCCAGCGTTTGAACAAGTTGGAGGAGATCGCCATGTCGTATCCTGGTGTGGTAAAGACCTACGCCATCCAAGCAGGCCGCGAGCTGCGCGTCATCGTAGGTGCCGACAAGGTGACCGACCAAGACGCCGACCGCATCGCCTACGACCTCTCGAAACAGATTCAGACCGAAATGACCTATCCAGGCCAAATTAAGATTACGGTCATCCGTGAGACGAGAGCCGTCAGTTACGCAAAATAAAGACAGAGAAATTGTATTTTATGTTTTGTTGGGCTGCCTCGAAAGGGGCAGCTTTTTTTCATTCCACGCCGATGTTCATGCGGCCCATCAGCCTGAGAAATGGCGTTAGTAAGGCAAAGATGAAGTCGTATGCCAGCAAACCTGGCACCAAGCCTTTTTCCCCCAAGCGCTTCGAAGCATTGTAGTAGATAATGAGCTGAGAGCCAAAGCGAAGCAGGAAGAAAAATACCAAAATGGGGATATAGAATACCGTGCCGTTAGTGATAGTAAAGGCAGGTTGGGCGTAGAGGCAGAGCAAAGTGATGAACGAAGCATAAAACAAAGTATGGGACCATGCAAACAGGATCAACGAGAGCCTTGCCTGAAAGCCATATTTTGGGATGGTGGAGTAGCGGCTGCTCTTTTGGCGCATCCAGAGCTTGAAGCTCCGTGTGGGTGTGGTAACGACGGCGTCTTCTGCATCAATCAACACTTCAGTATTCTTTTTTTGTGCCACCTGTCCGATGAAAAGGTCGTCGTCGCCGACCGAAGTGGTATAATGCGAAATAAAACCTTTATTCCTGAAAAACAGTTCCTTGCGATAAGATAAATTGGCTCCTACACCCTTATAGGGATGGCCACCTAACGCCGCTGAAAGGTATTGAAGGCCTTGTTGCAGCGAATCGAAACGGATAAGTTGGTTCAGCAAGCCTTTTCTACGGATATAGGGACTGTAGCCGATGACCACTTCCGTGTTTTTCTTGTAGCAATCCACCACGCTACGCAGCCATAAATCGTTGACAGGCATACAGTTGCAATCTGTCAGAATGATTAGGTCGTTTTGTGCCGACTTGATGCCCATCGAGAGCGGGAATTTTTTGCCGTTGAAGAAATTGAGGTGCTGACGGAGCTGTACGGGCTTGATTTTTGGTTCCCTGCGTTCAAGGTCTTTTAAGTATTCTTCCGTCTCGTCATCGGAACAGTCGTTGACGATAACAATCTCAAAATCAGGGTAATCCTGATTGAGTAAGGCGGGCACGAGATCCACTAAATATTCATGCGCATCGCGGGCGCAAATGACGACAGAAACTGGCTCAAGCTGTGACTCGTCTTTGGGCTGGTTTTTCTTTTTGTAGAAAGCCAGCCTCGAAAACACGCCCCAATGGTAAAACAATTGAACGAGCAGGCAAAGAATGAAAACGATTAAAACGATGAAACTGAATTGGTTATAAAAAAAAACGATATGCACGGCTTACATTTTAAAGGTTCTTGCAAAAATAGAAAAAATGTTGAGACGATTGGCATTGAAAAAAGTCTTATTTTTGCACAAAATACGGAAAAAAATGAAATTCAGCATAGCAGCCAACGATTCCAAGAGCAACGCGAGGGCCGGACTACTGATGACCGACCACGGTCCGATAGAGACCCCGATTTTCATGCCTGTTGGAACAGCGGGCACGGTGAAAGCCTGCCACCTCCGCGACGTGCGTGACGAAGCCAAGGCACAAATTATCTTGGGCAACACGTATCATCTTTATCTGCGTCCGGGTTTGGACGTTTTAGAAGCCGCTGGTGGACTGCATAAGTTCAACGGCTGGGACAAGGCTGTTCTCACGGATAGTGGTGGTTTTCAGGTGTTTTCGCTGACAGGAATCAGGAAGATGAAGGAGGAAGGCGTCACGTTCCAGTCGCACATCGATGGTTCGCGGCATTTGTTTACACCCGAGCGTGTGATGGATATTCAGCGCAGCATCGGGGCCGACATCATGATGGCTTTCGACGAATGCACGCCTGGAACTGCAGACTACAACTACGCGAAGAAAAGCATGGAATTGACTCATCGTTGGCTCGACCGCTGCTGCACCCGTTTTGCGGAAACCGATCCAAAATATGGCTACGAGCAGGCTTTGTTCCCCATCGTGCAGGGTTGCGTCTATCGCGATTTGCGCACCGAGTCGGCGGAATATATCGCTTCGAAGAATGCCGACGGCAACGCCATTGGTGGACTGGCTGTGGGTGAGCCGACTGAAAAAATGTACGAGATGATAGAGCTGGTTAACAGCATTTTACCCAAAGACAAGCCCCGTTATCTGATGGGTGTGGGTACGCCAGCCAACATTTTGGAAGGCATTTCGCGTGGCGTGGACATGTTTGACTGTGTCATGCCTACGCGTAACGGTCGTAATGGCATGATTTTCACCTCGGAAGGCATCATCAATCTGAAGAACGAGAAGTGGAAAACCGACTTCTCGCCCGTCGATCCGAACGGCGAAACTTTCGTTGATGTGCAATATTCGAGGGCCTATTTGCGTCATCTGTTCGTGGCGGGTGAAATTCTCGGCCCGATGATTGCCAGTCTGCACAACATTGGCTTCTATCTGTGGCTCGTCCGCGAGGCGAGAAAACACATTATCGAGGGCGACTTCGCCGTTTGGCGCGACGTGATGCTGCAAAAAGTCACGAGGAGACTGTAAATGAAGAAATTAGACCTCTACATATTCAAGAAGTTCATCGGCACGTTTTTCTTTGCCATTGCCATGTTGCTCCTGATAGTCATCATTTTCGACTTGTCGGAGAATGTCAATAGCTTTCTGAGGCATAACGCGCCGTGGCAACGGGTGCTGGTGGACTATTACATCACTTCGATTCCATATTACACCAACCTTTTCATCCATTTGTTTGCCTTCATCGCGGTCGTGTTTTTCACCTCGAAAATGGCAGCCCGCACCGAAATTGTGGCCATCCTCAGCAGTGGTGTTAGCTTTTGGCGCTTCCTTTACCCTTATATGTTTGCCGCAACCACCATTGCTGTCTTATCACTCTATCTCGGCAACTTTTTGATTCCGCAAACCAATGAGATACGGCGCAGATTCAAGGACGAATACATGGAAAAGCTGACGCACAGCGCCGGTCGCGACGTGCATATTCAAATCGGTAAGGACGAGTACATCTATGTGGAAAGTTACAATATTGCGAAGCAGTATGGCTACAAGTTCTCATGGGAGAGATATGATGGCAACGAGTTGAAATACAAGGTGATGTCGGACATCCTCTATAAGGACACCACAGGGGTTTACAACTGGCGCATTGACCCTTATGCGGAGCGTTTCCTTGACGGCGATGCAGAGCGTTTGGTGCAAGGACGCAACATGGATACCGTCCTCAACCTGCTTCCAACCGACCTTTACATGATGAAAGAGGACTTCGAGGAAATGAATTATTTTGAGTTACGTGACCACATCGCCGAAATGAAACAAAAGGGTTCGGAGGGGGTGAAAGTCTATGAGGTGGAGATGCACCGGCGCATGGCCGACCCTGCCGCTATCATCATCCTTACCTTGATTGGCGCAGCTTTGTCGAGCCGGAAGGTGAGGGGAGGCATAGGCTTGCATCTCGGCATCGGCATCACCATTGCTTTCTCCTACATCCTCTTCATGCAGGTTGCTAAGTCGTTTGCCATTTCGGGCGGATTGTCGCCGCTGTTGGCGGTTTGGATTCCCAATATCATCTTTAGCGTCTTGGGCGTGTATTTGTTGAAGAATGCGCCAAAATAAGCTGATTTTCAGCAAAATATTATTTTTCTTCAAAAATTTTCGTCCGCTTTGACGACTTTTGCTTATTTTAGCCACTTCTTTCATAACGCAAAAACTCACATACCATGCACATTGCAATAGCAGGCAATATTGGCTCTGGAAAGACCACGCTCACGGGTCTTTTGGCCAAACATTTCAACTGGACGCCTCATTATGAGGAAGTTGAGCATAATCCTTATCTCGATAGTTTCTATGAGGACATGCAACGTTGGTCCTTCAACATCCAGATTTTCTTCCTCAACAGCCGCTTCCGTCAGGTGATGGACATCCGCAATAGTGGGAAGGACGTCATCCAAGACCGCACTATTTACGAGGATGCTCACATTTTTGCGGCCAACCTCTACTCGATGGGGCTGATGGAAACTCGTGATTTTGAAAACTATAAGTCACTTTTTGAGTTGATGACGAAGTTCCTCCAGCCGCCCGATTTGCTGATTTACCTACGCGCCTCGGTGCCTACGTTGATTCGTCACATTGCCAAACGTAACCGTGAGTTTGAGCAATCCATCAGCATCAGCTATCTGACCAACCTCAACGAGCGCTACGAGGAGTGGATCAACAATTATAAAGACGGGAAACTGCTCATCGTCGACACCGACAACCTTGAGCTTGAAAACCCCGAAGACTTAAGTACCATCATCGAGCGTATTGAAGGCTCACTTAACGGATTGTTCTGAAAATGAAAGTAATAGGAATCATACCATCCCGATATAACTCGACGCGTTTCCCCGGCAAGCCTTTGGCCATGATTAAAGGGAAGACGATGATTCATCGCGTGTGCGAGCAGGCCTGGAAATCGAAATTGGATGCCGTGGTGGTGGCCACCGACGACATGCGCATTGCTGAAGAAGTGTTGAGTTTCGGCGGTCAATATGTGCTCACCGATCCCAACCATCCCAGTGGCACTGACCGCTGTTGTGAGGCTTTGTATATGATTGAAGGTCAATACGATGCCGTGGTCAACATCCAAGGCGACGAGCCTTTTATAGACCCCGAGCAAATCGACCAAGTCATTGAGTTGATAAGTCGCGACGACACACAGTTGGCTTCTTTGGCCAAGCGCATTGAGGATGAGAAAGAGTTGTTCAGCCAAAACACGGTCAAAGTGGTGATGGATAGGGAAGACAATGCGCTGTATTTCAGCCGTAATCCCATTCCATTTATGCGCAACCTCAACCAAGACAAATGGTTGCAAAGGGGCACATTTTACAAGCATATCGGCATTTACGGCTACAAAGTCGAAACCTTGCGCCAAATCGCTGAGATGCAGCCCACGGCATTGGAGATTTCGGAGTCTTTGGAACAGCTGCGTTGGCTTGAAAACGGCTTGAACATTCGCATGGGCATCACGAAGAGTGAAAGCGTCTCCATTGACCAGCCCACAGACCTTAAAAAGGCCGAGCAATTTACCCAAAATTGAATCCATAGCGCGAGATGATTTCGATTGCCGAAGCCATATCAGACCTTTTGTTTGTGCGCGACACCGTTGTCGTGCCAGGCTTGGGTGCGTTCGTCAAGAAGCCGATTTCGGCCAAGGTGAATCCTGTGGCGAATTATTTCGCCATGCCTTCGAGCGAAATCACGTTTGATGCCCATTTGCGTGAAGACAATGATTTGGTTATCAACTATATATCAGAAAAGAACGAGATTCCTGAAGATGAGGCCAGACGCCTGTTGACGATGTTCGTCTCCGATTGTTTCAACAACTTGAAGACGGGCAAAAAAGTGGTGTTGAAGGACATTGGCTCGCTGAGTTTCGATTGGGCCGATGACCTTGCTTTTGAGCCTTCCAACACACTGAATTACAATGCCGATGCCTTTGGGTTGGACGATTTCAGCCCTGTTCCTGTCGTCATTTCCAAGTCGAAAGATGTAATCAAGGCGGAGATTGAACAACAGCAAAGGGACAAGAACACGCCCGTCACAGTGGACGAAAAGGCTGTGCATGAGGAAGATGAGGAACCGAAACGCCATTTCGGTTGGCTATGGATTCTGTTGGGACTGCTGCTTTTGGCAGGTGTGGGTTTCGGTTTGCATTATTTCAAAGTGGTCGATTTCAGCCACTGGTTTGAACGCAAGGAGAAACCTATTGAGATGGAACCCTGGACGGTCACGTTCCCAACTGAGGTCCAGACATGGAATACAGAGCAAGTTGCACCCGTTGAAAGCGATACCCTTGAGAACCTGCCAATGGAAGTCGTGCAAGAACCTGAACTATTGGATGTTGAACAGGAATCGGAGCCAGATGTTATACAAGAGTCTGAGCCAGTGAAGCCAGAGGCCAATATTCGCATCATTGCAGGCTGTTTCGCCCAAGAGGAGAACGCCGTGCGGTTGGCCAACGCGTTGAGAGAAAAGGGCTACAAAAACGCTTTTGTCGAGAAACGCAACAACAAATGGTTTGTCGCCTTCGGGCGTTATGCCACCGATGAAGAGGCCACACAAGCCCTTCGCGACATCAGAGCTACTGGTGAAGACAAGGCCTGGATTTTAAAATAGTCCCGTAGGGGAGATGGAATTAGGCAGGTTGTTGAGCAAACTCCTGCCGAAAAAAACAAAATATGTCAAGGAAAAACAAATTAGAGCGTTTCGCCGAGAACAAGACCTACCCCAACATGTTCGAATACAGTTATGAACGCATCATGGGTGAGGGCTTCCCGCTGCAAGGGAAGTGGCACGAGGACTTTTTCCACAACGATAACCCTATCGTGTTGGAGTTGGGCTGTGGCAAGGGCGAATATACGGTAGGGTTGGCACGTGTGCATCCCGAGATTAATTATATCGGTGTCGACATCAAAGGCGCAAGGATTTGGCGTGGACTGAAGCAGAGCAACGAGGAAGGCCTGAAAAACGTGGCGTTCCTTCGTGCCCGCATCGACCAGATTGCACAATTCTTTGCCAAAGACGAGGTCTCCGAAATCTGGGTCACCTTCCCCGACCCGCATCCAGGCGAGGGCGTTCGCAACGCACGGCACCGCCTCACTTCGCCGGAATTTTTGGAACGTTACCGCAAGATCGTCTGCCCCGACGGCATCCTCAACCTCAAAACCGACAGCCCCATCATGTATGAATTCACCTTGCACGATGTGGTGGAAAAACAAGGCCTTCCATTGCTGTATGCCACCGACGACCTTTACGCTAACACCGACGACCTCGAAGTGAAGACCATCCGCACTTTCTACGAACAGATGTGGCTCGACCAAGGCCTTACCATCAAATACATCCGTTTCAAGATAAATCCTTGAATCTTGAATCTTTAAATTTTGAATTTTAAATTTTAAATCTCCATAATATGTACACAGACGACAACCAACTCTACATCGCGCATTGCGACAACGGACCTATTAATATGATTGGCAAGATGGCCAACCGCCACGGCTTGATTGCAGGTGCCACAGGCACGGGCAAGACCGTCACCCTGCAAGTTTTAGCCGAGACTTTCAGCCAGGCGGGCGTGCCTTGTTTCATGGCTGACATGAAAGGCGACCTTTCGGGTATCAGCCAGGCAGGTAAGATGAGCAGTTTCATCGAGAAACGCTGCCCCGAGTTCGGCATTGAGAATCCTGATTTCCATGGCTGTCCGACGCGTTTCTTTGACGTGTATGGCAATCAAGGCCATCCGCTGCGCGCCACCATCTCCGACATGGGGCCACAGCTTTTGTCGCGACTGCTCGGCCTCAACGAGACCCAAACTGGCATCCTGAACATCGTTTTCAAAATCGCCGACGACCGAGGTCTGCTCCTCATCGACATGAAGGACCTGCGCCTCATGCTCGACTATGTGGCTAAGAACGCCAGGGAGTTTACTACGACCTATGGCACCATCACCTCGGTGAGCGTGGGCGCGATTCAGCGCGCTTTACTGGCTCTTGAAGCCGAGGGTGCCGACTTGTTCTTTGGCGAGCCTTCATTCAACGTGTTCGACTTCCTCCAGACCGAAAACGGCAAGGGCGTGATGAACGTATTGGCTGCCGACAAGCTGATGCTCAATCCCAAGCTCTATTCCACTTTCCTGCTATGGCTGCTGAGCGAACTCTATACCCAATTGCCCGAAGTCGGCGATTTGCCTATGCCCAAGCTCATCTTCTTCTTTGACGAGGCCCACATGCTCTTCAAGGACACCTCGAAGGCCTTGGTCGACAAGATTGAGCAAGTCATCCGCTTAGTGCGTTCCAAGGGTGTGGGCGTGTATTTCGTCACGCAAAGCCCCGACGACATCCCGGATGCCATCGCCGGACAGTTGGGTAACCGCATCCTCCATGGCTTGCGTGCCTATACACCCAAGGAGCAGAAGGCCGTGAAGGCGGCAGCCCAGACCTTCCGCGCCAATCCCAGCTTCAACACGGAAGCTGCCATCTTGGAACTCGGCACGGGCGAGGCCTTGGTCTCGTTGCTCGACGAGAAGGGCGCACCCTGCATCGTGGAGCGTGCCAAGATCCTCTTCCCGTTGAGCCAAATCGGTGCCATCACCGACGACCAGCGCAACGAACTGATCCGTAAGTCGCGCATCTACGGTGTCTACGACAAGAGCTTTGACCGCGAGAGCGCCTACGAGATGCTCGTTGCGGAACAAAAACAGGAGGAAAAACGCCTCCAGAAAGAAGCCGAAGAGGAAGAGAAACGCAAGGCCAAGGAAGCCAAGGAGAAAGAACGTGCAAGAAGCACCAGCTCGCGAAGCACCTCCACTCGAAAGAAGAAATCGGCGGGACAAAAGGCCCTCGAGAAGACCCTCAACACGACGGCCACGACCATTGGGCGAGGCATCGGCAACAAGATTGTTAGGTCTATTTTGGGAAGTATCTTCAAGTAAGAATGAAAAAGGGAGGCCCTTCGACAAGCTCAGGAACCTTCCTTTTTCAATCATTCCCAATCTCTTTCAGCATCGGCACAAACTTGAAGTCGCCGAATTCCTCTTTTTTCAACGAACCGTCGTCCATCTTGGTGGCCCTCAGCATGGTCTGACCGTCGCCTTCGGCGTTGTCCATGGGGATGACCATGATGCCGCCGACCTTCATCTGTTTGACAAGCGCCTCTGGTATGCTTGGCGCACCAGCCGTGATGATGATGCGGTCGAAAGGCTGGTAGGTGGGTAGTCCTTCAAAACCGTCGCCGAGGAAAGTTTTCAGGCGGAAGGGGAGTCGCTCAAGGATTTCCTTGGTCTTGAAATAGAGGTTGCGCTGCCGCTCAATGCTGAACACCTTGGCACCCATGGCAGCCAAAACACAAGCCTGATAGCCCGATCCCGTGCCGATTTCGAGCACTTTCATGCCTTTTTCGAGACCCAAAAGTTGGGTTTGGAAAGCCACGGTGAAGGGTTGCGAAATGGTTTGTCCTGAGCCGATAGGGAAGGCCTTGTCTTGGTAGGCGAGTTCTACAAAGGAGGAGTCCAAGAACACATGACGCGGCACTTCGTTGAGAGCCGAGAGTACGGCCTCATCGGTGATGCCTTTGCTGCGTAGCTGCTCGACGAGTTGCTTGCGCAGACCTTTGTGGCGATAGTTGTCTTCCAAGTGGGTGTTCATTTTAGTCAATTGCGGCGCGAAATTACGTTAATTTCCAACGCTACCAAAGGATAAAAAAACTATTTTTGCCGAAATTTTAAAATATGTTGAAAATCGGTGTTTTAGGCGCAGGACATTTGGGCAAGATCCATATCAACTGCATCAAACAGATACAAGAGTATGATTTGGTCGGCTTTTACGACCCTATGGAAGAGACGGCGCGTCAGGTGGAGGCCGAGATGAACGTGAAATGTTTCGATTCCATTGATTCACTGATAGATGCAGTGGACGTGGTCGACATTGTCACGCCGACCGTGCGGCATTTTGAGTGTGCTTCGAAGGCCTTGCAGAAGCGAAAGCATGTCTTCATCGAGAAACCCATTGTGGCCACGCCCGACGAGGCTAATGCCCTGAAAAAGCTTGCTGACGAAGCCGGTGTGAAAGTGCAAGTGGGCCATGTGGAGCGTTTCAATCCCGCCTTCATCGCGGCGGAACCCTTCATCGGAGAACCGCTTTTTATTGAGGCACACCGCTTGGCGCAGTTCAACCCGCGCGGGACGGATGTGCCTGTCGTCCTTGACCTTATGGTGCACGATCTGGATATTTTACTCACCATCGTCAAGTCGCCAGTGGCACACATCAGCGCGAGCGGCGTGAGCGTCGTCAGCCCCACGCCCGACATTGCCAACGTGCGCATCGAGTTCGAGAATGGTACGGTGGCCAACCTCACGGCCTCACGCCTCTCCATGAAGTACATGCGCAAGACCCGAATCTTCCAAAAGGACGCCTACATCTCAGTGGATTTTCTCGACAAGAAGGCCGAGATCTTCCGCATCCACGACGAAGTGGACGAGAGCAATCCATTCTCCACGACCCTCGTTTTGGCCGATGGCAGCGAGAAGCAAATCACCTTTGAAATGCCTGAAATCCACCCTATTAACGCCATAAAAACCGAGTTGGAGAGCTTCTACGGCGCCATCGTCCACAACACCACGCCGACCGTCAGCATTGACGACGGCATCAACGTGCTCAAACTGGCCTACAGCATCCTCGACGCCGTTAACGACTCTATCGCCAAGGTGAAGAAATAAGAACGGAACCAAACAATAAAGAAGGAACTTTTTCGTTACCATAGAAATACATTGTCATGATCAGGAAATTTACCTTTCTCGCGCTGGGTTGCGCCTTGATTTTCTCCCTGTCGACGGTCTCCTGCAAGAAGTTCAGCGGTCAAAGCGTGCCAGCCTATATCCGCATTGACTCGATATCGGTGGAGAGCGACTATTACATCTACGGTGCCAACACGAGCAACATCACGGATGCCTGGGTTTACGTCGATGGCCAGATCATCGGCTGCTATGAGTTGCCAGCCACTTTCCCCGTGTTGAAAAAAGGGTTGCACAATGTGACCGTCTATGGTGGCATCTGCATGGACGGACGCGGCGCTGCTCGTGGGCCTTATTCGTTCTACAAGCCTCACGTCTATGAAAACCTGAATCTGGTGGAAGATAGCATCGTGAAGCTCAACCCAGTGGTTACGTATTATCCTATCAACGAGGGCGTTATGGTGGGCTGGATGGAAGATTTTGAGACGGGCAACGGGTTGGCTCCCTTGTCGCAGAGCGACACCAGCCTCTTCCGCATCTCGGGCAACGAGGCTTGGCACTCGGTCAATTCGTTCTATTCAGGCAAGGTCGTGTTGCCCCCCGACTCGCTGGATTTCGCCGTGGCTTCCTCTGACGAGTTGACTTGCCATACCAACCTGATGGGAGAGAAGCCCCTCTTTTTGGAAATGGACTACAATACCAACGACACCATTTTCGTAGGCATCATTTATAAAGAAAACTATACGGTGGTGCAATGGCCGATGGTGAAGGTGCTGCCCACCGACACCCAGCACGACGTGCCCCAGAAATGGAAGAAAATATACATCAACTTGGGTACGTTGATGCATGAACATGAGTCGGCTGACTATTTCAAAGTGTATTTCACCTCCGACCTGAGTCTCGCTGCCGACTACGAGCAGCCTGACTATGTGCATCCCCACAAGTGGAGATATTACTATTTCGACAATCTGAAAGTGCTCTATCGCCAATGATGAACAGGAAAAAGCTAGCAACTCTCTATTTCCTCGTCGATTGGCTCACTTCCATCTTGGCGTGGACGCTGTTCTATTTCTTCCGCAAAGCCCATGAAGACCTGTATATTAATTATTGGGACCGCATCACCTATTCGTTGGGAACGACGAGCTTCTGGCTGGGCGTCATCATCATCCCGATAAGCTGGCTGCTGCTGCACGCCGTGACGGGTGCCTATGAGAAGGTCTATTTCAAGTCGCGACTACGCGAGTTGGGGCAGACGTTCTTCATCACGCTGTTGGGCGTGGTAGTCCTGTTCTTCGTGGTTATCCTTGACGATGAAGTGGCTTCCTATAAGTCGTATTACCAGTCGTTTATCGCACTTTTTACCCTTCAGTTCGTCCTTACTTACATCCCGCGCCTCATCATCACGACGACGGTGATTTCAAACATCCGGAGCAAGAAAATCGGGTACAACACGCTCATCGTGGGTAGCAACGACAACGCCTGCGCCATCTTCAAGGAGATAGAGGAGGAGGTGAAGCCATCGGGCCGTAGGATGATTGGCTTTGTCAACGTGTACGATCAGGCGGAATACAAGCTGGCCAACTATCTGCCGCATCTCGGCAATTACCGCGACATCGGGCGCATCGTGAAGGAAAACGACGTGGAGGAAGTCATCATCGCCATCGAGCGTTCGGAGACCCAGGCCGTGAGCGTCTTGCTCTCGGTGGCCGACCGTACCAACGTGAAAATCATTCCCGCCATGCAGGACTTGGTGTTCGGCACCGTCAAGCAGTCGGCCATTTGGCACGCGCCTTTGGTGCAGGTCACGCCAGAGCTGATGCCCGTTTGGCAGCGAGTGGTGAAACGGGCTTTCGACATCGTGGCTTCTGTTTTCGCTTTGGTGGTGCTTTCACCTGTCTTTTTGGCCTGCGCCATCATCGTGAAGGCCACTTCTAAGGGTCCGGTGTTTTACGTGCAGGAGCGCATCGGCAAGGGCGGTGTGCCCTTCAAGATGGCCAAGTTCCGCAGCATGAGGGTCGATGCCGAGGCCGGCGGCACGCCCCAGCTTTCCTCTGACGACGACCCGCGCATCACCCGCTTCGGAAAGTTCATGCGCAAGGTGCGTCTCGACGAAATCCCCCAGTTCTGGACAGTGCTGAAAGGCGACATGTCGCTGGTCGGCTATCGACCTGAGCGGCAGTATTTTATCGAGAAAATCGAAGAGCGTGCACCCTATTACCGTCTCCTGCTCATGGTGAAGCCTGGCATCACCAGTTGGGGCGAGGTGAAATACGGTTACGCCGAGAACGTCGATGAAATGATTGAGCGGCTGAAATACGATGTGCTCTACATCGAGAACGTCAGCCTCGCACTCGACATCAAAATCCTGATTTACACGATGCTCATCGTCATTCAGGGAAGAGGAAAATGACGTGTCGTGTCTTGGCACGTCGGATTTCATTATTCTTTTTATTTATTATTTATAAGAGAAAATACAACTTTTTTCACCCACCTATTCTTTTTTTTCTTATTTTTGCCACGTCTATAGGGCTTGTTATACCCAAAAACGAACAACCGACCATGCGCTACTACGACCCGCGATATGACATCACCTTCAAGAAGGTGTTCTCTCATCCGGAGCTGCTCATCAGTTTCCTCAATGCGCTGCTGCCGCTGAAGGATGACGAGCAGGTGGAGGGCATCGAATACCTCTCGTCTGAGATGTTGCCCGAGACGCCCACCAACAAGTTCTCCGTCGTCGATGTGTGCTGTAAGGACAGGAAAAACCGCCAGTTCATCGTGGAGATGCAGATGGTGTGGAGCGAGGAGCTCAAGAGCCGTGTGCTGCTCAACGAAATACAAACCCTCAAACCTTGAATCTTTGAAATGCAACCTGCGGAAATGACCATACAACAGCAGATATTGGTAGTGCGTGACCAGCGTGTCATGCTCGATTTCGAGTTGGCCGCTTTGTATGGTGTGGAGACGAAAGCACTCAACCAAGCCGTCAAGCGCAATTCAGAACGCTTTCCTGCCGATTTCATGTTTCAGTTGACGCAGGGGGAATGGGCTTTAATCAGCAACGACCTCGCTTTGTTGCAGTCACAAAATGTGACCGCAAATCTAGCTGAAAATCAAGACAATGCTGCTTTGCGGTCACAAAATGTGACCGCAAAAGCGGAAGAAAACACTGATTTTGAGGTTTTGCAGTCGCAATTTGCGACCACAAAATCGATAAAGAAATCTCGTTCGCTGCCATACGCCTTCACTGAACTGGGCGTAGCCATGCTCAGTAGTGTTTTGCGTTCGCCCACGGCCATTCAGGTGAATATCAATATCATGAGGGCTTTTGTGGCATTACGACATTTGGCCACCCAACCTCTTCCCAATAGTAACGCTGAATTGAGAAAGGAAATACAAGCTTTGCGCAACGAGTTGGAAGACATTCTCTCTGACCAAAACGACATAAACGAAATGACACAAGCCCAACTTGATGCCATCAGTGAAGCCTTGGCTGAGCTTCAAGCAAAGCCCCAAAACCACCAACGCCAACGCATAGGCTTCAGAAAAGACAATGATGAATCATAAAAACCTTGAATCTTTGAATCTTAAATCTAAAATCTAAAATCTCAAATCTTTAAATCTTGAAATCCTGAAATCAACACTTCAACAAATAAACAATCAACAATTCAACAACTAACTAAATTACTAACCTAAATCTAAAACAAAATGAAAAGAAAATCATTGCTTTTGATGCTGCTTCTGGACTTCATGGCGTCATGGACAGCCAACACAAAAGTGATGATTGAATGAATAAAAAAGAACATGCCCTAAATTGATTAAAAACGCTAACGCTATGTGTACTTACAACATATCCCTTGACGATACCCTGGTGGAAAAAGTGAGACCTTCCTTCGCCGACGACCAAGCCTTGACACTATGGCTCCAGCAGCAAATGGAAGAGCTCCTGCTCAACTACTGTACCCAACAGGAAGTGCGGAACCGTGCACGCAGGGCTGTATTTGCCATGCGACAACAAAGTGAAGACAACGGCAATTCGGAACTGACGCTTGATGAGATTAATGAAGAAATCCGCCAAGCCCGGCAGCAACGAAAAAAAACTATCGACCAATGAAAAGATACTATGCCGTCTTTGATACCAATGTGTTGGTGTCGTCGTTGATGTCCAAACACGACGACGCGCCTACAGTCGTGCTGTTGGATTATGTACTGGACGGACGGATTATTTTGGTATATAACGATGACATTGTAGCTGAGTATGATGATGTGCTGCACCGCGCAAAGTTCAATTTCAGTGATGAACGTATCAATGCGGTATTGGAAATGGTGAAAAAAGGGATATGTGTTGAGCCGACTCCAAGCGGGGCGTTTTTCCCTGATGCCGACGATGCTGTTTTTTATGAAGTGGCATTATCCAAGGAAGGCTCGTATTTAGTTACCGGAAATCTAAGGCATTTCCCGAAAAGTCCCATTGTGGTGACACCCGCAGAAATGTTGCAAATGGTGCTCCTAACCCCCTAAAACCTCAAACCTTAAATCTTGAATCTTTGAATCTTTAAATACAAACACTTAAACAATTAACTTAATTACTAACTAAATCTAAAACAAAATGAAAAGAAAATCATTACTTTTCTTGCTGCTGATGGCCGTATTCGCGCCATTGGCAATGATGGCTCAAGAGACCTTGACCATCTACGAAGACGGAACAGCGACAAGCTCCAACGTCCCTGTTCACGGCTTGTGGGCCGATTCCTACCTGAAATGTGAGATTGTCGTTCCTGCTGAGGAACTGGAGGAAATGAACGGCGGCACCATTTCGCAAATGGACTTCTATCTGACCTCTCCCGCAGCTGCCGCTTGGACGGGCACTTTCCAAGTGTTCCTTATGGAAGTGGACGATGCCACGATTAGCGACTACTACGGTCCGGGCAATGCCACCATCGTTTACGAAGGCACGCTTGACGGCACCCAAAGCACCATGACGGTAGCTTTCTCCGACAACTACACCTACGGCGGAGGCAACCTCCTTGTTGGTGTGTACCAAATCGTTAAAGGCAACTACAAGAGTGCCACCTTTGCTGGCGCATCTGTCACTGGTGCCAGTGGACAAGGTTATAGCAGCAGCAGCCTTGATGCTATTACTTTCACTCAAAGGAATTTCATTCCTAAGACCACTTTCACCTACACTCCTGGTGGCGGCGTGGTTTGCGAGAAACCCGAAACCCTTGAGGCCACCAACATGACCGAAAATGGAGCCACCCTCACCTGGACCGGCGGCAGCGGTAACTACAATGTGGAATACAAGTTGGCTTCCGAAACGGAATGGACCAGCTTTATGAGCACCACCGCCACCACCTGCAACCTGACCGGTCTCACCCCCGGAACGGCTTACCAAGCACGCGTGCAGAGCGTTTGCGGCACCGACCCTGAGACCGGCGACCTCGTCACCAGCGGCTGGAAGAGCGTGAACTTCACCACCGCCTGCGGTGCCATCACCAACTTCCCCTGGACGGAGACTTTCGAAAGCTATGCTTCCGGTAACTTCGAGGATCCCTGCTGGGTGAACGAGCATATCGAAGGCAGTGGAACCTATGTCTTCAAAGTGTACACCTCTGCCTATAACGGCAACACCACCCACATGTTGCAACTGCCTGACCAGGCTGCTGGTACAATTACCAAGCTCGTGCTTCCCGAAATGACCCTGCCAAGCAACTACGAGTTCTCCATCGATGTATGTCGCACTAACAATACCTACCAAAGTTATCCATACGAACTTGAAGGTATCCACGTTTATGCCAGCACCGACGGCGAAATCGAAGGTGCCACTGAGTTGGCCTTCATTCCGCGTCATTATCAAGTCAGTAATGATATAATTCCTGCTGAAGCAGCAACGGGCTGGTACACTTACGAACTGCCCATCGGCATGAGCGGCACCTGCTACATCATCCTGCAGGGCGTGAACCAATATTGCACCGCCACCTATATGGACAACTTAACCGTGAAGGCAATGCCTTCATGCCTGAAACCTACGGGCTTGGCCGTGACTGCCAACAGCGTCACCGCCCACAGCGCCACCATCACCTGGACCGAAAACGGCGAAGCCACCAATTGGGTGCTGGCCTATTCCTACATGGAGGGTGAGGAAACCTTGGAACAACAACTGCCCATTTCCGAGAACCCCTACACGATAACCGGTCTTATTCCTGAAACAGATTACTTCAATGTATGCGTTAGGGCTAACTGCGGTGATGGCGACTACAGCGAATGGAGCAACGCCGTGAACTTCACCACCCCCGTGGCCTGCCCTGCTCCTACGAACCTCGACGCCGACCCGGGCAACTATAGTGCTACACTGAACTGGAATGGTACCAGCGATAGTTACATTGTCAGTTATAGAACGGCCGCCTACTCAGAGGGTATCGTTGAAGAATTCAACAATTCTGGTGTTCCCTCTGGCTGGACGAGATACACTGGCCTGGTTGATTATGTCCTTACCGACTCCATTCAATTGCAAACAACAAATAGCGGTTGGGGTTCAAACACCTATGCCTTGGGCACCTATAATATGAAGCTCAACATCT
>CAMZEK010000036.1 GCA_947305795.1 uncultured Bacteroidales bacterium
CAGCTTCTTTTTGGTCAATCATGTAATCTTCGCAGGCATCAAGGAGAATGTCTAAAGAGGACTCGTTTGTATTGGAAGAAATCAACAAACTCTGGGTTGTCATATTAGTTGGGTTTATGTCATAAGCGGGCGACAGTTGCCAACCTTTTTTACCTAAAAGGAATCCGTGGTTCCTGAAATGGTCGTCATGGTTGCCAATGCAAATGTTGAATGCCACACGGCGGTACAGTTCTTTCAGCGTGGCACTTGTGTCAGCCACGCCTGTGGGGCCAATGATGACATCCACAATGTCCAGGTAACCGTGTCCTGTGGAAGCGTTGTCACCGTCTTTGAGGTTGGCCAAAGTCAAGGCAGAAGCGAAATGCCGACGACCATTGTCGGTTCGGTCGAAACGACGTGACAACAATGTGTGATATTTTACGCCGTCAAGTTTCAACAAACGGGTTTCGGCAACATTGATGCCAACTTTTCTGGCCAACACATGCGCAAAATGCTCCCAAAGAGCAACATCGTAGTCATCGGAGACCGATGGAATCTTGGCGATACACAAATGGCCATTTTCATCCATGACATTGGCTTTGGGTCGAGCACCTCCCAACGATGAACCCTGGTGGAACAGGTTATCAAGCCATTCTTCACGCATGGGCCGTCCTGATTGCTCATTTCTTTCATATTCATGTGCCATGAAAACGAATTCACGGAGACTGGTCACGGTACGCGCATTTCATTCTCCGATGCACCTATGAAAGCGTCATTATGCATGAAACGAAAAGCACCCATGCGTGAAAAATCATCCAATTGCGTCAGATAATCATAGTCGGTGAAGGTTTTGGGGATGCGTTTTTCTTGTTCAGCTTTGATTCTTTCTCGCTCGTCAATCAGCCTTTTACCCCAACGGTCAGGCATGGCATCACCAAAACATCCGAAAACCTCGCCTGATTTGTATTGCTCGCCCGAGAAATTTCTCAAGTCGCCGCTTAAAAAGACAGAACGGTGTGCGCGTAACCATTCTGCGTCGAATGAAAAACCGTATGAAGGTGTTCCCCGAAGCATTTCATGGCTTAATGTGCCAACCAAAATGGGAGTGTCAAGCCAGTCGAAATCCGCAAATACTTGAAGCCTTTCCATTATTCAGTCTTTTTTGAGGCTCTTTGGCGATGCTTCAAGTCCAAATCTTGCAGGTTTCGCCCGATTTCATCTGTTTGAGCCAACAATAGGATGTCTTCGTCTAACTGTAATGCGTACAAAACACGCAGATAAATCCCTATCGCCACGGTAGGGGTACCTTTCTCGACACGCATCACCGAAAGCTGTGAGCACGTGGCGCGTTCGGCCACTTGTGCTATGCTCAAGTCACGCCTCAATCGTGCCAATTTGATTTGCTCCCCAACGACGGCAAGGTTCTTGGCGAGTTTTCTGGGAAGCAGAGTGCCTTTTGTCGATTTTGTCATAATAAACTATCATTTGAGACTGCAAAAATAGGAAAATATTTTATTATATGATAGTTTATGAGAAAACTTTATATCTTGTCCATATTGGAATCATCCTCAATCCGCAGATTATCGATGATGAACCTCTGGCGTTCCATGGTGTTCTTGCCCATGTAGTATTCCAACAGCTCCTTGATGCCGAAGTCGTAGCGCAGGATGACCGGCTCGAGGCGCATGTTGGGGCCGATGAAGCCACGGAACTCGTCGGGGGAGATTTCGCCCAAGCCTTTGAATCGGGTGATCTCGGCCTGCTTGCCGCATTTCTCCTTGGCATTAATGCGTTCCTCGTCGCTGTAGCAATAGTAGGTCTCCTTCTTGTTGCGCACACGGAAGAGGGGTGTTTGCAAGATATAGACATGGCCGTTGCGCACGAGGTCGGGGTAGAATTGGAGGAAGAAGGTGAGCATCAGCAGGCGGATGTGCATACCATCCACATCGGCATCGGTGGCTATGACGATGTTGTTGTAGCGCAGATTCTCAATGTCCTCGTCGATGTTCAAAGCAGCTTGCAAGAGGTTGAACTCCTCGTTCTCGTAGCACACTTTCTTGGTCATTCCCAAGCAGTTGAGCGGCTTACCGCGCAGACTGAACACGGCCTGAGTCTGCACGTCGCGGCTCTTGGTGATGCTTCCCGATGCGGAGTCGCCCTCGGTGATGAAGATGGTGCTTTCTAGGCGTTTCTCGTGGTTGGTATTGAGGTGGATGCGGCAGTCCCGGAGCTTACGATTGTTGAGGCTGACCTTCTTGGCACTCTCGCGGGCGGCTTTCTTGATACCGGCAATCTCTTTGCGCTCCTTCTCGTTGGCTTGAATCTTCGCCTGCAACACGCTGACGGTCTCTGGGTTCTTGTGCAGGTAGTTGTCCAGATGGCGCTTCAGGATGTCGAAGACGTAGGTCTTCAGGAAAGGGCTGTCGTTGGTGCCGTCGGGGTTGTTGGGTGCTAGGTGGGTGGAGCCAAGTTTGGTCTTGGTCTGTGCCTCAAACACAGGTTCTTGTATGCGGACGCACAAAGCGCAAACCAGGCCTTGGCGGATGTCGGCAGGCTCGTATTCCTTTTGGTAAAACTCGCGCACCACGCGGGCGTAGCCTTCGCGGAAAGCCGACTGGTGCGTGCCGCCTTCGGTGGTGTGCTGCCCGTTCACAAACGAATAGAAATAGTCGCTCGACTGCCCGTTCACATGCGTGAAAGCAGCCTCAAAATCGCCGTCTTTGATATGGATGATGGGGTAAAGGCCTTCGCCTTCCATGTTGTTCTGCAACAGGTCTAAGAGGCCGTTCTTGGAATAATAGCGTTTGTCGTTGTAAATCAAGCTCAAACCACGATTGAGATAGGCATAGTTCCAAATGCGCTTCTCGATGTATTCGTCCACATAGTGGTAGTTGCCGAACAGTGCGGAGTCGGGGATAAACTCGGTCAATGTGCCCGTATCGCCATCGGAGGGAATGATGCCCGAGTCGCTGACCATCTTGCCTTGCGCGAACTCCACGATACGGGTCTTGCCTTCACGGATGGACTGCACCTTGAAATAAGACGAAAGCGCGTTGACGGCCTTGGTACCCACACCGTTCAAACCGACAGACTTCTGGAACACCTTGCTGTCGTATTTTGCGCCTGTATTGAGCTGTGAGACGGCTTCCTTCAGCTTGCCTAACGGGATACCACGGCCATAGTCGCGGATGCTGACTTTCTTCTCCGCCTTATTGACGGTCACCTCGATTTTCTTTCCGAAGCCCGAAGTGAACTCGTCAATGGAGTTATCAATCACCTCTTTGATAAGCACATAGATGCCATCATCCTGCGAGGCACCGTCGCCCAGTTTGCCGATATACATGCCCGGGCGACGACGGATGTGCTCCATGTCCTCAAGGTGGACGATGCTGTCGTCATTATAGTTTTCTACAGTAGGAGTGGGGTCTTCGCTCTGGGTGAAGATGTCGTCTTCGATGATTTCGCTCATAAAACTTGGTTTAACTTCGTTGAAATTTTAATTCGGCGTAAGCCAATCTTCGATTTGGTGCAAAATTACGAAAAATATGATTAAAACAGTTGCTTGATTTCAGTGGTCACCCAAATCCAATCGTCTTTGACTGGCACGAGCTGTCTCAATCGGCTTCCCGTAATGCGATGGAAAACAATCCATTGATAGATAAACAAGGATGCATAAGTCAACGTGGTGGTGATGGCCGCACCACGGATGCCCAACCAAGGAATCAAGATAAAGGCTGAAACCAAAGTGACCGAAAACCCGATGAGCGAGGCGTAGAGGTTATATTTCGGTTTGCCTGTGCCAGAGAAAAAGTTGGCTAAGACGGTATGGGCAGAGAAAAACACAATGCCTGGTGCCATCAAAAGGATGACATGGCGGATATCGGCAAATTCTCCTGAAAACACCCACTCAAAGAAAGATGTCGGAAGCAAACAAATCACCAACAATGCGGTGAAGGTCAACAGGACTGCGAGCTTCATGAAACGCATGGTAAGTAGTGAAGCGCGTTGTTGTTTTTCGGTGTTGCTTAAGGCAGAGAACTCCACCAAACCGATGCTTTGTCCCACAATATTGACGCCTTCCGTAACTTGAGTGCCCGAGGCATAAACACCGATGGATTTCTCGGCACAATGGGTGTTCAACAGATAAAGGCTCAAACGTTTGTTCAAAGTGCTGACCAAGGTAGAGAGTTGCATGAAAGCCCCATAATGGAGCATTTCTTTCAGACAGTCTTTCAACGGTTCTCGCGACTCAGGTTTCAGGCTTGGGAACAGCACAATCCATCCGACGAGGGTTGCCAAAGAATAGCCGCAAAGCTGTGAGTAAAGCAACGCTTTCGCCGTCCTCAGATTCAGGGCGAAAATCAGTACGGCCATCATTGTGACTTGTGTCAGTATCTGTGTGATAAACAGCCAGTTGTAGGTTGCCACTTTCTCTTTTCCGAGGAAATGGTTGAGGTTGAAGCCGTGGAAACTGTAAACGCAAGTCATCACGAGAATAAGCCAGGCATAGCCTTCAGGAACGATGGTGTGGAAAAAGTTGGGGAAGAAATGTAAAATATTGAATATCAGCAGATAGATTAACATTATAAAGGCAATCCAGCCGTAAGAAAGCGTCATCAAGGTGGAAAGTTTCTTGCGCGGCGTAAAATACACGAGTCCGCTACCAGCGACGAGCTCGATGCCTATTAATAAAAAGGTGATGTCGGTCTGGGCGATGAAGGCCTTGCCCCATTCAACGGCTCCGAGGAGTTTGGTGCCCATGATGAGGGTGGCCAGCTGTGTCAGCACGTTAATGGCCCTTGCCGCGCCCGTTCCGAGTATCTTTTTGAACATCAATTAATTGCTTTTGTTCCTTTTGTATTGTGTACCCATTTTATTCAACGAGAGTGCAAAAATAGGAAAATTTAGACTACTTTTGCAAGCTGAAATCACATCTAATTTTAGAATGACACACAAAATTTCTGAACAAATGAAAAGGTATTTGGGTTTGACTTTGTCAATTGTGGTATTGGCAGGTCTTTTGTTTTCATGCCATCGGCATCCGAGCATTGATGGGTTTGAAATTGAAATTGAGAATATTGAGGCGGGGACAAGCTCGGTAACGATAGTTGGTTCCTATGTTTATCCTGGTTCGGCTTCCATTAGCAGCATCATGGCTTCCATCGGCCGACAGAGTGATTTTAGCGATGCCAATGAGTTTCCGGTGACACTTGAGGGGCAGGAGTTTAGCCTTACCGTCACAGGGCTGGAGAGCAACACATTGTATTATTATCGATTTATAGTGGATTATGGCGGCGAAACGGATTACTACACAGAACCTGACACATTTACCACAGCGGATTTCAGCTTGCCCATCGTGCGCACGATCGATGCAAGTTATGTAGGTCCTCATGAAGCCACATGCGGCGGCATCGTTACGGACGATGGTGGTTTTGCGGTGACGGCACGTGGTGTCTGCTATGGCACAAATCCTGAGCCGGCATTGGACGGCTTGTATACTGTTGACAGTTGTGGCTTAGGAGTGTTTGAGAGTCAACTGGTTGGTTTGGAGATAGGTACGCAGTATTATTTTCGGGCTTATGCTACCAACGAGAAAGGTACGGCCTATGGTGATGTGAAACAGTTTGTCACCATGGCACAATCGCCGACGGTGAAAACATTGGAGATTGTAAGCGATGGCGATGCAGCTGTTTTCGTGCAGGCTGAGGTCATTGCCGATGGTGGCAATGCGGTCACAGAACGAGGCGTGTGTTGGTCAACCAACGGAGAGCCTTCACTTGACGATAACATGATGACAAACGGCTCAGGATTAGGGACTTTCACCTGTCATATAACAGATTTGCAATCGAACACTACATATTATGTGCGAGCCTTTGCACGTAATGATGTGGGTCTTGGCTTCGGTGAAACGTTACAGTTTACGACGGGGAATCCGATTGTAATCCCTACTGTCAATACAGTGGAAATCAGTGATGTAACTGCGGTTTCGGCCACATGTGTTTGTAACGTGAGCAACAATGGGGGTGCCGAAATCACCGACAGAGGTGCTTGCTGGGGCTTGAATCCCAATCCAAGCCTTTCTGACAGCCACGCTTCGGCGGGTACAGGTACAGGAAGCTATAGCGTTAGTTTGACGGGGCTTCAGTCCAATACCGAATATTATGTCCGGGCCTATGCTACCAATATCCAAGGCACGGCTTATGGCGAGGTGTTCTCTTTTGTAACGGCAAATGGATTGCCAGTGGTGACTACAGCTTCGGTGAGCGACATTACGGCAACCACCGCAATGGGCGGGGGCGAGGTGACTAACCAGGGAGCCAGTGCAGTCACAGAACGTGGTGTATGTTGGAGCACGGAATATGGTCCGACCATTGAAGGCAATCATGCCAGTAGTGGCACTGGCTTGGGCGTTTTTGCTGTTCAAATGACAGGCTTGACTCCAAACCAAGTATATTTTGTTAGAGCCTATGCTATTAACGCTCAAGGTGTTGCTTATGGCAGCGAGGTTGGTTTTGTGGCGAAGGAAGGCTTGCCTGCGGTAAACACCGTTCCTGTTACTGACATCACAGCGAACAGTGCCAAATGTGGTGGCATCGTTACCGACCAAGGTGGCAGCGAGGTCACGGTACGTGGCATTTGCTGGAGCACAGGGCATAATCCAACCATGGAAAACAGCCATGTCAACAGTGGCTCGGGTCTCGGTGGCTTTATTTGCGATATGCTGGGCTTGACCCCAGGAACAACATATTATGTGCGTGCTTATGCCGTCAACGAACAGGGCACGGTCTATGGCGAGGAAGAGAGCTTCACCACGTCGGTTCTTTTGCCTGAAGTGACGACGGATCAGGTGATCAACATCACCCAGACCTCGGCTGTGGGCGTCGGTACTGTGACCTCGAACGGTGGTGCCACGGTGACCGAACGCGGCATCTGTTGGAGCACATCTCACAGCCCGACTTTAAATGACAATCACGCCTCGGGAGGTTCTGGCATGGGCAATTTCACGGTTCAAATGGCAGGCCTTGAGACAGGAACGGTATACTATGTTCGCGCCTATGCTATCAATTCGCAAGGTACTGCATACGGTAATGAGTTGAGTTTCACCACTACAGCCAATTCTCCGACGGTGACGACGGCGCAGGTGTCAAACATTACGCAAACCACAGCTTTAGGTGGCGGCAATGTGACGAATGATGGTGGCTCAATGGTGACCGAACGCGGCATTTGCTGGAGCACAAGTCACAATCCAACCGTGAACGGCACGCACGCATTTAACGGAACAGGAATGGGTGCTTTCACTGTTGAGATGACAGGTTTGTCGCCCAACACAACTTATTATGTTTGCGCTTACGCCATCAATAGTGCTGGTATATCATACGGTTCCGAAGTGAGTTTCACCACGACGCAGAACATCTCAGCTCCGACGGTAACTACATCCCAAATCTACAACATCACGCAAACCACAGCTTTGGGCGGCGGCAATGTGACGAACGACGGCGGCGCCACCGTGACCGAACGAGGCATTTGCTGGAGCACATCACCATCACCTACCATTTACGGTAGCCATGCTAGCAGCGGTTCGGGAACGGGTGCTTACACCGTCCAAATGATTGGTCTTACGCCCAATACAGTCTATCATGTACGCGCTTATGCCATCAATAGTGCTGGAACGAGTTATGGCAATGAAGTGACTTTTACAACCTCGGCCAGTATTCCTTCGGTGACTACAGCTCAGGTGTCCAATGTTTCCCAGCATTCAGCCTTGGGTGGCGGTAATGTGACGAATAGCGGTGGCGCAAATGTGCTCGAACGCGGCATTTGCTGGAGCACCAGCCACAATCCTACCGTGAGTGGTTCACATGCCGCTAATGGATCTGGCATGGGCGCTTTCACGGTTGAGATGACAGGCCTGAACTCCAGTACGACTTATTATGTTCGTGCATACGCTACCAATAGTGCGGGAACGGCTTATGGCAATGAAGTGAGCTTCACCACAACGCACGACATTTCCACACCAACGGTGACGACATCTGCGGTGACAAACATCACACAGGTTTCGGCTACAAGTGGTGGCAATGTCACGTCTGACGGTGGTGGTACGGTCACGGAGCGTGGTATTTGCTGGAGCAGAGAGCACAATCCGACTACTTCCGATAATCATGCCAATAGTGGCACGGGTACGGGTAGCTTTACCGTAGACATGACCGATTTGGTTCCAGGGACGGTCTACTACGTGCGTGCTTATGCTATCAATAGTGCAGGGACAAGTTATGGAAATGAACAGAGCTTCACTACCTTAGAGTACTTGTTCCCTCCAACGGTAACTACTTCTGATGTGACCAACATCACACAAACTACGGCTTTGGGTGGTGGTAACGTTACCAATGATGGTGGTGCGGCGGTGACTGAGCGTGGCCTTTGCTGGAGCACAAGTCACAATCCGACCATAAATGGTACCCATGCCAACAGTGGTACGGGCACGGGTGGTTTCACCGTGAACATGACTGGCTTAACCTCTAACACTACGTATTATGTCCGTGCATACGCTACTAACAGTCAAGGCACAAGCTATGGTGATGAGGTTAGTTTTACGTCGGCACAGAGCATCTCAGCGCCCACAGTGACTACGGCCAATGTGACCAACATTACTCAGACTTCTGCCACGGGTGGTGGCAACGTAACAGCTGATGGTGGTGCAACGGTAACCGAACGTGGCATTTGCTGGAGCCTGAACCATAACCCCACAGTGAGTGATAACCATGCCAACAATGGTACGGGTACAGGTAGCTATTCTGTGAGCATGACGGACTTGATGTCGAATACCACTTATTACGTTCGCGCTTATGCGGTGAATAGTGCTGGGACGAGTTATGGCAGTGAGGTCAGCTTCACTACTGCCTCCAATCCGCCCACTGTGACGACTTCTGAAGTGACCAATGTTACCCAAACTACAGCCACAGGCGGTGGCAATGTGACATCTGATGGAGGTACTCCTGTTACGGAACGTGGCATTTGCTGGAGCACAAGCCATAATCCGACCGTGAACAGCAACCATGCCAGTAGTGGCACAGGCACGGGCAGCTTCACGGTGAGCATGAGCGGCTTGTCAACCAATACGACGTATTACGTGCGTGCATATGCCATCAATAGTGCCGGGACAAGTTATGGTGACGAGGTGAGTTTCACCACAATGCAGAACATTTCTGCCCCCACAGTGACCACGTCCAATGTGACAAATGTTACACAAACTACTGCGACAGGCGGGGGCAACGTAACAGCTGACGGCGGTGCCACCGTGACTGAACGCGGCATTTGTTGGAGCACGAACCATAACCCAACGGTGAGCAATAGTCATGCTAATAGTGGTACAGGTACGGGTAGCTTCACGGTGAACATGAGCAACTTGACGCCCAACACGACTTATTATGTGCGTGCCTACGCCACCAACAGCGTTGGAACAAGTTATGGCGACGAGGTGAGTTTCACCACGGTGCAAAGCATTTCTGCTCCCACAGTGACCACGACCAATGTGACAAACGTCACCCAAACTACAGCTACTGGTGGCGGCAACGTAATCTCTGACGGAGGCGCCACCGTGACTGAACGTGGCATCTGCTGGAGCACAAGCCACAACCCGACGGTAAGCGGTACGCACGCCAACAGTGGAACGGGTACAGGCAGCTTCGCAGTGAGCATGAGCGGCTTGTCGCCCAACACGACTTATTATGTGCGTGCCTACGCCATCAACAGTGCTGGAACGAGCTATGGCGACGAGGTGAGTTTCACCACGATGCCGAGCGTTATTGTTCCCACTGTGACTACGTCCAATGTGACAAACATCACGCAAACTACAGCTACAGGTGGCGGCAATGTGACAGCTGATGGTGGTGCAACAGTGACCGAACGCGGCATCTGCTGGAGCACAAGCCACAACCCGACGGTAAGCGGTACGCACGCCAACAGTGGAACGGGTACAGGCAGCTTCGCAGTGAGCATGAGCGGCTTGTCGCCCAACACGACTTATTATGTGCGTGCCTACGCCATCAACAGTGCTGGAACGAGCTATGGCGACGAGGTGAGTTTCACCACGATGCCGAGCGTTATTGTTCCCACTGTGACTACGTCCAATGTGACAAACATCACGCAAACTACAGCTACAGGTGGCGGCAATGTGACAGCTGATGGTGGTGCAACAGTGACCGAACGCGGCATCTGCTGGAGCACGAGCCACAACCCAACTGTAAGCGGTACACATGCCAATAGTGGCACAGGCACGGGTAGCTTCACGGTGAGCATGAGCGGTTTGACAGAGTTTACAATCTATTATGTTCGTGCCTACGCCATCAATAGTGCAGGAACAAGTTACGGCGAGGAAGTGGCCTTTATCACACTTTCCAGTGGCGGCAATGGCCCCGTGGGTGCCATTAATGGTCTTTTCTCAGTGAGCGCAAGTGAGCAAGTGTACTTCTCGCAGGGCAATCTTCAGTATCAGGCCTCGACCAACACATGGCGCTTTGCCAACAACCAATATGATATTGTCGGCCAAGACAACATGTATATTTCTTCCACTAATAATGGTTGGATTGACTTGTTTGGATGGGGGACAAGTGGTTACAATCATGGCGCAGTGTGCTATCAGCCTTGGTCGACGAGTGAAGTAGAATCTCTCTATTTTGCATACGGCAATCCGAATTTCGATTTGGAATCGCAGACAGGTAAGGCCGATTGGGGCTACAACGCCATCAGCAATGGTGGTGGCCAGGAGAACCAATGGCGTACACTGACTAAGGAGGAATGGGTTTATGTCATCAATACACGTTCTACCACATCGGGAATCCGTTATGCCAAGGCCATAGTGAACAATGTGAAAGGTTTGCTCTTGCTACCTGACAATTGGAATGCTTCCATCCATCCACTGAATAACACCAATGTCTTCAATTCGCATTATTCCGACAATGTGATTTCTGCTTCCGATTGGAATATCATGCAAACCGTTGGAGTCGTGTTTTTGCCGGCTTCGGGTGGACGTCTTGGCTCGAATGTCTTTAGCTATAGTGAGCCGAATGATCCGAATGCCCAGGCTATTTATTGGTCATCCACGCACAAAGATGTTGACGGCGCGTATTTTGTCAACATTAGCAACGCCAGCCTTTCGCCGAGTTACAACCAGATTCGTTATTATGGATTGGCAGTGCGTGTCGTTCGCGTGGCAGAGTGATTTATTTGGCGGCAACGCCGCAAAGGTGGAACAGCACCCTTGCACCCACGTTGCCGTCCCAGTCGCCGCCGTCGGCTGAAGGCGAAACTTCGCAGAGGTCGAAACCGATGATATCCTTTCCAGCCTCGCGGATGCGGTTGAGCAGATACATCAGCTCTTCGTATTCCAAGCCTCCAGGGACGGGGGTGCCTGTATTGGGGCAAAGCTTCGGATCCAAGGCATCGATGTCTATGGAAAGGTACACTTTTTCAGGTAGTTCGGCTACCATCTCATCGACCATGTCCTTCCATTTTCCACCTTCGTAAATGCGGCGGCGACAGTCGCGGTCGAAGAAGACTTTGATGCGCTTAGGTTGGCTTTCGGCCAAAGCCTTTTCCTGATGACAGTAGTCGCGGATGCCGACTTGTACGATTTTCTTTACATTGCTGAACTTCAATGTGTTAAAGAAAATGGAAGCATGGGAATACTTGAAGCCCTCAAAAGCCTCGCGAAGGTCGCAATGAGCATCGGCATGGAGAATGCCATATTCCTCGCCAATGGAATTGAGGTATTGGTGGTAGGCGAGGGGACAGCTATGGTCGCCACCCAAGAGTCCGACAACTTTTCCTTGCTTTTTCCAAAAGGCGATGCGTTCGCGCAACCAGGCGTTTTTCTGTTCCGTGGCAGCCTCGATGCGGGCATAAATGGCGGCGTATTTCTCTGGTTCTTCTTCGATTGTGCCTTCATACAGCGCATTGATAATGTCCTCGCTCAAAGGAGCCAATTCATCGTGAAGTTCTCGTAGTTCTTTTGGAAATTCATCCATCCAGATGCCTTTTTGCCAAAGGTCGGGGTAGTCGTGGTGACAGAGGTCGACTTGCAGCGAGGCCTCCATGATGGCTGCTGGACCATCGACGGTGCCACGGTTGTAGCTCGTGGTGAGTTCCCATTCCACGGGAATGATGATGATTTGTGCTTCTTCTGCAGAGCAAGGCAGCCCGTAAATGCCTGATTCGGCGACGGCTGCGGCGTTGGGATCGAAGGTGCTTTCCATGACTTAAAAATTTGGGGACAAAAGTAGGGAAAAAAGCGATTTTATTTCTACTTTTGCGCCCAAAATCGTTTCGGATGGACCTTTTTTCCTGCCTTTCGCCTTTCGTGTTTTGCAGCTTCGCCTCGGGGAGCAGCGGCAATTGCTATTACGTGGGTCGGCAGGATGAAGGTTTGCTCGTTGATGTGGGCATTAGTGCAAAGCAGTTGCTCAAAAGGCTGATAGAGAACAACATCCCTTTGGATAGCGTCAAGGCCATTCTCATCACGCACGACCATATCGACCATGTGTTGGGCTTGGAAGCCCTGACAAAGACTTGTCCCATACCGATTTACGCTCATGCCGATTGTTTGCTGGGGCTCACTGAAGGCAATGCGACCAAAAACACAAACGTTTCACTTTTCCATGAAATTGAGCCGATGCAACCTTTTGAATTGATGGGTATCACTATTGAGGCTTTCCCCGTGATGCATGATGGTAGAGGAGCGATGGGCTATCATTTTAATTATGAAGGGCATACGTTGACCATTGCGACGGATATAGGCATGTTGGACAAGGTGGTGAAGGCACAAATCCAGCGGGCCGATAACATTGTCATTGAATCGAATTATGATAGGGAAATGTTGGAGAAAGGCCATTATCCGTTTGTCCTCAAACAACGTATTGCGGGGCCTTTTGGACACCTGAGTAACGAGGAGTCTGCACGCTTTGTGGCTGAAATCTATCGTCCCGAGATCAAAAACGTCATGCTATGCCACCTCAGCGAGAACAACAACACGCCCGAACGTGCCATGCAATGTCTCTATAAGCAGTTTCGCCTGAAGCATGTCAATCTAGACGCAAATACGTCAGTTTTTCCTTTGCCGAGGCATAAATGTACAGGCTTTGTGTATCTGTAGATTCCACAATATTCCACACAATCTGTTGTTTTCTTCATAATTCCACACATTTCCACAATTCCGACTTTCTCTTATCTTGATTTATAAATTATTGTTTCCTAGGTAATTATGAAATTTCTTTTGATTCGGCACGAAATATGCTAATAATTAAGGTGTCATCAATGGAGAATTAAGGTATAATCATGAGTAACGACATGAAAATCAACTTGAGTGTTTCGGCTTTGTTTGCATTAGCCTTGTTCCTTGGCTCATGCGACGTAGAACGTTCCGAAAAGTATCAGACGCTTTTACGGGAACGCGATTCGCTCTATACCGAGACCGTCGCTGCCAAAGGCGGTTTCGACCAAGCGTTGAATACTATCAACGAGATTGAGGAAGCTCTTGAATCAGTGCGTGCCGCCGAAAACATCATTATGGTCGAGAATCAGGAAGGCAACACCAACAAAGCCGTTTCCGAAATCAACGCTATTCAGCAGACTTTACAGGAGAATCGCAAAAAAATCAATGATTTGGAGAAAAATCTTGCTGAGCAAGGCTCCAAGTCGAAGGCTTTGGCACAAACGGTCAACCGTCTGAAGAGCCAAATTGAGGAGAAGGACAATTTTATCGCCTCCTTGAAGCAGGAGTTGCAAACCAGCAAAGACCAAATTGCTGACCTCAGCAATCAAGTCGCCGACTTGAACGACGATATCCTTGCCTTGAACGATAACATCGAGAATCTGAATGTGCAAAATGCTGCGCAACAGGCCACAATCAGCAGTCAAGATGCCGCATTGAACACTGTTTGGGTGTGCGTCGCCACTCAGCAGGTATTGAAAGACAAAGGCATCATTACCAAAGGAGGGCTTTTTCAACCTAGCCAACTCTCAAAACAAGGCTTTGACAAAGGTCAGTTCATGCAAAGCGACAAGCGTGAGCTGAGTACCATCCCACTGAACACCAAGAAGGCCAACATCATGTCAAATCACCCTGAAAGCAGTTATGAACTCGTTGAGAATGAAGAAGGTGCACTTGTGTTGAATATCCTTGACAAAGATGTTTTCTGGAGCGTATCAAATTATCTGGTCGTTTCCATTAAATAAATCCGCTTAGCGGAATCTGCTCGTTTTCAATTTTTCAAATGCCTCGCTTCACCCCGTTGCGAGGCTTTTTTTGTGCCTATTTGTTGTATTTGATGAAAAATAGTCTAAATTTGCAGCCATGAAAGCGAAGATTTTGGTTGTGGAAGACGATGCCGCTTTCGGCATCATGATTCAAACGTGGCTGAAAAAAAACGGCTATGACGTGGTGCTTGCTTCGCGTTACGAACAGGCCAAAATCGAAATCTCATCCCAATCTATTAGTTTGATTCTCACTGATTTACGATTGCCTGATGGCGATGGTATCTTGCTGATGACCTGGGTACGCGAGAAATTGAGGAATAAAGTCCCGATTATTGTGATGACAGGTTATGCCGAAGTGCAGACTGCGGTTTCGGCCATGAAACTGGGCGCTTTCGATTACCTCAAGAAACCCATCAATCCGAGCGTATTGGAGGAAAAAATTGCCGCGGCTTTGGCTTCTTCCGATGAGGAGACAGAGGAGACTTTCATTCCTGAAAAAAAGCATTGGGTGAAGGGCAGCAGTCCGGCCATGTTGAAGTTGTATAAACATGTGGAATTGGTTGCGCCCACCAAGTTTTCGGTTTTGATTCTCGGCGAGAGCGGTACGGGCAAGGAATATATCGCACGTATGATTCACGACTTGAGCCAAAATAGGGAAGGGCCATTCATCCCCGTAGATTGTGGCAGTTTGTCCAAAGAATTGGCTCCCAGTGAGTTGTTTGGACATCTGAAAGGCTCGTTCACCTCTGCGATTTCCGACAAAAAAGGTGTTTTTGAACAGGCTAAGGGTGGTACGGTGTTCCTTGACGAGGTGGGCAATTTGCCATACGAGGTGCAGATGCAACTGCTTCGTGCCTTGCAAGAGCAGAAAGTGCGTCCTGTTGGCTCAGCTACCGATATTCATGTGGATGTGCGCATTCTTGCTGCAACCAATGAAAATCTGGAACGAGCCATTGAGGAAGGTCGTTTTCGTCAGGATTTGTACCACAGAATCAATGAGTTCGCTTTGGAGGTTCCATCCTTGCGCGACCGTCTTGAGGACTTTGACGAGCTGACGGCGTTCTTTATCCATCAGGCTAACGAGGAATTGGGCAAGAATGTGAAAGGCATCAGCAGCGAAGCTGGGGAACGGCTGAAGGCCCAACGTTGGAGTGGCAATTTGCGTGAGTTACGCAACGTGGTGCGTCGCTGCGTCCTTTTCGCTGAGGGCGAGAATATCGAGTTGGATGACCTGCCGGTATTTACTCCCATGCTGAAAAAAGCTACGACAGATGATGCCGATGATTGGGCTTTGCGTCCTGAAAACGAAAAAGTTCAAATCGAAGCTGCCTTGCGCAAGGCAAGGGGCAATAAAACCGTGGCGGCCAAGCTTCTGCAAATCGATCGGAAAACCTTGTACAATAAGATGCACCTTTACGGAATAGAGTTGTAAACACTATCCAATTCCGTACTTTTCCGCCAACAAATCAAGCAATTCATCGGCTTGTGCCATGAAACGCATGGCATCTTCCTTCCACTCAGGATATTCTGATTCCTCTTTTTTGCCGCGCAAGGCGTTCATCCGTGCGAGGAAAGAGGTGTCGCGCTCCAATTGCGAAAACATGGGTAGCATCTTATGACAAAGCTCTTGCGCTCCAATAAATGCTGATTCCTCAATCAAAGCATTCATTGCAACCAAATCATCGGCTGTGGATTGGACAAACACGCTTAGAATCTGCCGGATAGCTTCCTCGTCTTCATCCATAACCGCACAGAAAGAGGGGAAATCTTCGGCTAGCGCACAGCGGTTTTGAGGGGTCAACTCACTTGAGGCAACATTTCCAAACATCGATTCTAATTGCTTCATGTTGAAAGGTTTCTGCAAAAAACCATCAAATCCCTCTTCCATGGCTTTCTCCGTAGTGTATTCGATGCGGCCTGTCATTAGTATGATAGGTTTTGAGGCATCGGCTTTCTTGAAGTGGTGAAGGATGTCATTTCCGGTCATGGCTCCCATTTCGCGGTCGGTGAGGATATAATCGTAATCAGCGATGTGGCTCAAAGCATCTTCGATTTCGCTTTTGGAAGTACAGGGAATGGCTTGGTGGCCAAGACGATGTAACATGTTGTCAATGACTGAAAGCAACGTTTTGTCATCGTCGATTATTAGAATGTTGATGCTCTTTTTGTTGTTATTCTCAATAGACTCTTCAACGTTTTTTACATTTTCAACGGGTAGTCTTACCTCGAAGTGTGTGCCTTTTCCCACTTCTGATTCAATGTTGATTTCGCCTCCGAGAAGGTCTACAAGACCTTTCACGACAGTCATGCCGTAGCCGGTGCCTTCGGCAAATTGGTTATAGCTTTCAATGCGTACAAATGGCTTGAACACTTCTTCGCGTTGGTCTTCTGGAATGCCCACTCCTGTGTCGGTGATGTCGAAAATCACAAGGCCGCGACCCGATCTTGCCTTGAAACTGACACTGCCTTCCAAGGTGTATTTGATGCCGTTGGAAATCAGATTGGTTAGTATCTGCTTGATTTTCAGTTTGTCGGATTTTATGTAGGTAGGACTCTCTAAGCTCGTGTTGAAGCTGAATTGCAGATTTTTCTGTTGGGCGAGGGGCGCAAACATCTCTGCGATTTCGCTGCAAAGTTGGTATAAGTCGAAGGTTTCATCGCTGACTTGCAGCTTGCCTTGTTCGAGGGTAGAGTATTCGAGTAAGTTGTTTAAGAGGTTTAGAATATGTTCGGCAGATTGCTGTATTGAATTGATTTCTTTCTCATTGTCGCTTTTGTCCATGAGTTCCACGTGTCCCATGATGGAACCGAGGGGCGCTTTGATGTCGTGTGAAACAGAAAGCAACAGTTTGTGTCGGCTTTCCATGATTTCTTCGGTTTTCTTCTTAGCTTCCTCTGCGGCTTTACGCGCCCGATATCCTTTGTTTACATCGCTGAGAATCAGAATGATGAATATGATTATTAGAAGTAAGGTTGCAAATCCGATAATGGTGGATGTTCGCGTGTTTTCTTCGATGAGGTTCTCGCTTTTTGCGATTTCATTGATGGCAGAATCGAGGATTTGTTGGTTCAATAGCAGTAGCAGGCTTGAGATCTGTTCGGATAACTTGTTGTCGTCCTGAATCAGCTTGTTGGTCGTGCGCTCGTATTCCTTGATTTTGGCCAAATACTCTTTTTTGGCTTTCTCGGAGAGAACGCGAAGGTCGGCAAGAATGTTCACTGTGTCAGTTTGCTGATGCTGAATACGCAGTGTATCAGACTCTTGTATCGAAATATGGACGAGACTGTCTTCTTCCACGGCAGGCTTGAACACTTGTCCCATGCGTTGCCAAAAAGTGGGTTTGCTGGTTTTCGGCACGCGTATGACGGTGTCTTTTGACAGGGTCGTGACCACGATTTCCTCTTCCATTTGCGGTGGCTTGTAGTCGTCGATGGTGCGGTCGAAGTCGGCCAATGGATTGAAGTCGTTGAATTGTTTGGAAAGCTCGTAGCTGATTCTGCCTTTGTTTTTGATAAGACTAACAATCTCGCGAATCATGTCCTTGTTGGCCTCGCTCATGTCGGTCATCAGGATGGAGTCGGATTCGGCCTTGATTTGGTCTCGCAAGGTGTTGAATTGTTTGAGGTATTTCGTCCTTTTTGTGAACGCGAACAGATTGGCTGCCGTTTGCGCCTCATGGATGTGTCGAGTGAATTGACTGACCCATTCCAGCGATTCGTGCTGACTTGTGATGTTAACTTTTTGGTTTTCAACAGAATCGCGAAGGTTCGAAATGTAGTAGAACAAAGCCGCGCAAAGAGCAATGACGAAAAGATAGGCGATAATCACTTTCCAGCTCGTCCGCCGCTCGATGGAATATTTGCTATGGCTTTGTTTGGACATGATGCGGCAAAGATAAATAAATTTCCTAACTTTGCGGCTTCAATTTTGAAGACATGCGATTCTTGTATCCAAATATGCTTTGGGGCTTGTTGGCCTTGGCGATTCCGATAATCATCCACCTTTTTAATTTTCGGAGGCACAAGCTGGTGTATTTCAGCAATACGGCTGTGTTGCGTAGCATCCAGCAAGAAAACGCCAAAACGCGTAAGCTGAAGTATTTGGTGACACTGTTATTGCGTTGCCTTTTCATCGCGGCTTTGGTTTTAGCTTTTGCTTTTCCATATTATCCTGAAAAACAATTGAGTGCGGATACGACGGATGACCTTGTCGGGATTTATATTGACAACTCAATGAGCATGAAAGGCCAGTCGCAGCGGACAACTATGTTGGAAGACGCACGGCAATCGGCTCGCGACTTGGTTCATAAACTCAACCCTTCGAGCCGTTACCTTTTGATGACCAACAGTTTTGAGGTGCAAAACGAGTATCCGATGAACCAGGAGGAGATGCTTGACCAGCTCGACCGCATGAATCCAGATGGCGCTCCCGTGGCGATGGGTGAGGTGATAGACCGCTTCGAAATGTTGGCCAAGCGACATGGATATGTCTCATCAACCTTGTTTGTTTACTCTGATTTTCAACGAAATACATTCGACATTTCATCGGCCAAAGCTGATTCAACGCTGCGGATTGTGGCAGTGCCGATGGTGCCTGAGTTCAAGACCAATCTTTACATCGATTCGGTGTGGCTGGCTTCCCCGATAGTACAGGTCGGTTTGACCAATGATTTGATGGTCCGCATTGTCAATCAGGGTGATAAAGAAGTGAAAGGCTTGCCCGTCAACTTCACGATGAATGGCGCTATGGTGGCTTCCACAACAGTGGATTTGGGTAAAAATGGCGAGACTGAATGCATGATGCAATTTGTGGTAGAAAGTGTTGGTGAGCAAAAGTGTACTGTCAGCTTGATGGATCATCCCATCACTTTCGATGATGCTTATAACTTTGTTTTGAGCGTGAAACCAGACCTTTCCGTGGTCGAGTTGGGAAGTGAAAGCCGTTATTGTTCCTTGGTTTTCGATGACGATGAGCAGTTCCGCTACACATTAATGGAGCCATCACGTTTCGATTTGAGCCTCATCGCGCAGGCTCATCTGTTGATTGTGAACGAAACCGCCGTGTTGAACGAAACCTTGCAGCAAACCTTGTTGGACGCAGTTTCGGAAGGCTCAAGTTTGGTGGTGTTTTCTTCCATTGATGATGCAAAAAATATTCGTTATTTGTATGATAGACTGGGACTTGCCTTTGTTGAGATTGACACTAATGCTACCGCATCAGAGGATTTGGCCATACAGCACGCCTTTTTTAGCGACATGATTTTGGAATTGCCACAGCATCCCGATTTGCCTTTGATTAAACGTCATGCTCGCTTGAAAACCAACGGAATACCTACTGTCCTATTGAGATTGCAAAATGGCGATCCTTTACTGCTGTCGGAAACGGTGGGGAAAGGGCAGGTGTTTGTTTGGACAACGGCTTTGAGTTCTACTTGGAGTGATTTGGCTGACAACGCATTGTTTGTCCCAACTATGGTCAAAACGGCACTGCTGGGTGGCCGAATGGGAAGAATCGATTACACTATAGGAATAGATAAAATGCTGGTCTTGAATGATTTGAATCTTGAAGGCGACCAGCGATTCCTTTTCACTGATGCCGACCATAGTTTTAACCTGATGCCTGCTTCTGAAGTGCGCAACAATAAAGTGTATCTTTATCTCAATGACGACTTGCCGACAGCAGGCTTTTATGACTTGCTTGTCAACGACACAATCAATCGCGTTTTGGCTTGGAACGAGAGTCGTGTGGAGTCAACGATGGACTTCGCTGACCATAAGGAAATTGGGGAAACCATGGAAAAAGCAGGCTTTAATGTGACTGCCGTTTTCAATGTGTCAGACTTTGCCACTTCGGATCTGGTGGAAGCCTTAGCCCGTCAGTCTTCCCTATGGAAGTTGTTTGCATTATTAGCATTGTTGGCTTTACTGGCTGAGGTGTCGGTATTGCGGTTTTGGAAATAGCCGGTTTTAGTCGCTTTATGGACTATTATCTCGGGAACGGTTTTCCAAACACAGCAGGAAAAGGTGTTTCAAACTCCAAGTCTTTGTCTTTCAAGGGATGGTGAAAACAGAGTTTGTAGGCATGAAGGCACAAGCGGCCTAGCGAGTTGTCGCCGTTACCGTATTTTGGGTCGCCTACAACGGGATGTCCGATATCGGCCATGTGGACGCGGATCTGGTTTTTGCGTCCCGTCTCTAGACGTAGCTCCACCAAAGAATAGCCCTTGTAGGTCATCAAGGTCTCATAAAAGGTCTCGGCGTACTTTCCGCCGTTGTCGATGGGGCTGGAGTAGGTGATGAAGGCTTTGTTGTCTTTTAGCCAGGAGGCTACTTTGCCTTCTTTTTCCTTGACCTCACCGCACACCACCGCCACATAACGCCGGTCGTAGACGGTGCTTTTCCAGTCTTCCTCGAACATCAGTGCCACATCCTTGCTTTTGGCAAACAGCATCAATCCACTAGTGTCGCGGTCGAGACGGTGGATGGTGTGGGCGCGACAGCGTTGGTTGGTATATATAAAATATTGGTTTAAAATGCTTTGTGCGGTGTCTTTATCTTTGGTCGTGCTGTTAGTGAGTAAGCCTTCTTTCTTGTTGATGACGAGCAGGTATTTGTCCTCATAAACAATGTCTAACCATGGACTGTGGAAACGTTCTTTGGCTGTGGGCTTACCGATTTCCACAACCATGTCAGGTTGTAAGGCGAAATCGAATTGTGTGGTGCATTGCCCGTCCACACTGACGACTTTGTTGGCTAGCATATTTTTCACCTTGTTCCGACTGATGCCGTCCAATTTCTTCATCAGGAATTCCATCAGTTTGGATTCCTCTGAAACTTTGAATTTCAGCGGATTGCTTTTTGAATGGGGTTTTCTGTTCGCTTTATCTTTCATACAACATTCTGAATTTCATGTGTTTAGAACGGGTCGGCTTCAATAGTGGGATAGTGCGTCATTTCTTCGTCATTGTTCATGCGCGAACCGATGACCATCGAGGGGCTTTCAAACTTGTTGTTTGGCCCAATTGTGGTGAACTCGCTGTTGTCGAAGCCTTGTTCAAACTCCTCAAAACGAGCGTATTGCCCGACGAAACGTAGTTCTACCTCGCCCAATTTGCCGTTACGGTGCTTGGCGATGTCGATGATGCTGTATCCCTTGGGCTTGTCTTCGGCATCCACGCCATCTTTGTAATACTCAGGACGATAGATGAACATGACCATGTCGGCGTCCTGCTCGATGGCACCCGATTCGCGCAAGTCAGAAAGGATGGGCTTCTTCGAGCCGGGACGTTGCTCGACGCTACGGCTCAATTGTGAGAGCGCCAGCACTGGGATTTCCAGTTCCTTAGCTAAGCTCTTTAGGGAGCGCGAAATGGTACTGATTTCCTGCTCGCGGTTGAGACCCTTGTCGCCCTTTGCGGTCATAAGTTGCAGGTAATCAATGAAAACCATCTGAATGTCATGTTGCTGTTTCAGTCGGCGACACTTGGCACGAAGCTCGAAGATGGAAAGCTGAGGCGTGTCGTCAATGAAGATGGGAGCATCGGTCAGCGGCGTGACTTTGGTGTTCAGTTGCTGCCACTCGTATTCAGCTAAGTCGCCGCTGCGGAGCTTGTCCGCAGTAAGCGAGGTCTCGGTGGAGATCAAGCGCGTAACCAGTTGAACTGAAGACATTTCCAAAGAAAAGAATGCCACAGGCCGATTGAAGTTGACGGCGGCGTTGCGGGCCAAATTGAGCGCGAAGGCAGTCTTACCCATGCTGGGACGCGCTGCCAATATGATGAGGTCGGATTTTTGCCAGCCTTGTGTGATGCGGTCGAGTTCGGTGTAGCCTGAAGGCACGCCGCGCAGCTTGTCGTCGGTGTTCTTGGCATTTTGGATTTCTTGGATGGCCTTGCCGACCAAGTCTTGCATCGAGTCGTAGTTTCGACGGAGGTTGTTTTCGCTGATTTGGAACAAGTTGTTTTCGGCTTTGTCTAGTAAGTCGAAAACGTCAGTGGTATCCTCAAAGGCCTCGTGAATCATGTCGGAAGAAATCGTAATCAACTGACGTTGAATGTGTTTCTGCATGATGATGCGGGCGTGATATTCGATGTTGGCTGCGGAAACGACGCGGTTGGTAAGCTTAGAGATATAGTAAGCACCTCCGACCAATTCTAATTCGCCTCGGAATTTCAATTCGTTTGTAACGGTCAGAATATCAATAGGTTCTGACTTTCCAAATAGGGATTTGATAGCTGCGAAAATCTTTTGGTGTTTGTCCAAATAGAAGGCCTCGGGTGTCAGGATGTCTATGACGGCATTGACGGCTTCTTTTTCGAGCATCAAAGCGCCAAGCACAACTTCTTCCAGGTCAGTGGCTTGAGGGGGAATGCGGCCCTGACTTGAAAAAATCTGATCCGGAGTCATCATATTGCGTTTCGCTAAGTCGCCGAATGGGTGACGAATGGTAGTGGTATCGTTGGGCATGTTTTTCCGTTTTGAGAGGGCAAAATTACGAATTATAATCCGCCCGCACCGAGCCTCCTCAAATAAGTTATCAACTACTTGAAAAAGAGTTGATAAGTTTTTGCAACAACCTTATTTTCAGTGATTAAGTCTTCCATGGCCTGTTGATAACCCAGCAGGTCTTGACTGGTTGCTTCGAGGATAATTCGGCTGTGTTCGAACAGTTTAATCTCGGAGAAAACGGCTTCAGAGAGGCGTTGCAAAGTGAGTCCGCGCTTGATGGTTGGATGGTAAAAATGGGCCTGCTGGAGCACGTCAAAGAGGTTGAAGACCTTGTAGCCGACCTCCCTGTTTTGGATGATTTCATGACGGAGCAGGGTGGTGGTCAGATTTTGCGGTGTGAAGCATACGATCAGCTCGTAATGAGAGAGTTTCTCGACAAGAATAGGGATGGCTTCGTGCCAACGGTTGTGATCTTCAAAGCAGTTCCAGACGAAACAATTATTGGCAGCAGCCATAGATCCCATGCCCCCTTCAAGTCCTTGCAGGGATGACATGGCTGCAGCATTTTCATGCTCACCTTGCAAGGCAAAAGCCAGAATCATTTCTTCATAGGGCTTTGTGCCGTCGATTTCGGGCACGGCGGGACGGTGCAAAAGCAGATTCAAATAGGCCACCGACTTTGGCTTGGGTTGTGGTAAAAGTGAGTAAAGTGTCTTGTAATCAATGTAATAAGAGCTGGTTTCCAAAGCCTCAATCTGTTGCGCTTCCATTGAATTGGGGTCGAGTTGCTGGAGCATTTTGGTGTTATTGTTCACACCGTTGAAGTAGTGTTGGAATAGCGTTTCGTCGTCCAAAGCGGTGGTGAACAAGTAGCTGTTTTTCGGTACATGTTTCCAGCAATGGCCTTGAAAATCACAAGGGTAGGGGTTGTGGCATTGCGTCCCGATGTTCACTACAGGCGAATGGGGCAACGCGACCACAGTTTTTAGGCGTTCCACGTTCTTTCTTACAAATTCCTCTCTTTCAACGACATACTCCAAAACTGATTCGAGCTTGAACAATTGTTTCACATCAATGGAGCCATCTTTCACATAATCGGCGTTTAAGTACATCAGTTTGAAATCGCTGAGCGGTACCCCGCAACCGTGCAGCACGTAGTATTGCAGCGCAGCGTCATTATAGTAGGTGTCGCTGAGACGCAACGAGCTTTTCACCTCTACAGCTACCCATTTGTCGCAGTCACGGACGAGCATATCGAGCATGATGAGTGTGTCATTGTGCTGAAAAACAGCCTCGTACATCACATTTACAGTAGGATTGTTGAAATTTTCCATGGTCTCCTGCACTTTTTTCGGAAATTGTGCGGGCGAGGATGGTGACATGTCAATTCCACCAGGAAAATACTCGTGTGCCAACACCCCAACATTCGTACCGCGCTGAAATTTAGCCCTTTGCTCGATGCTGAGTTTGTCGCGCAGATAGGGGTGCTTTTTTTGCATGTAGAGTGCTTTTTCGCACTGTAACCCCTTGATATAAGTCGATTTGGAGAGAATATGCATTAGAATTAATCTGTTGTCCCCATAGATTCTTGGCTTTTGTCAGCATGTCATACCGAACCTGCAAGGTGAGCGTATCTATGCTGAAAAAGTCTCGAAATGATATGGGTGATCATGGTTTAGTTGGTGTAGTCCACGCAGTCTTCGGCGATGAGCGGCAGGTAGTTGTAGCGACGCATAAGCTGTGCTATGGCTAACACGTCCTTTTGGCAATAGATTTTGATACGTTCAAGATCGTTTTCCTGCCAATACACGCGCCCGACTTCGCTCCCGTTGATGTCGTCCTTCGGCGTGGGAATGTCCAAAATGGCGCAAAGCAGGTCCAAAGAGGTGTAGCTCTTATAGTCGCCGAATTTCCACAGTTCCATGGTGTCGATGAATTGGGTTTCCCAAGGCTTTTTGCCTGCAACTTGCAGAATGCGAGGGATTTTGATGCCGTTGATCATCATGCGGCGGGCGATGTAGGGGAAATCGAACTCCTTGCCGTTGTGGGCGCAAAGCTGGGCATCGGGTGCGTCATAATAGCGATTGAGCATGTTGGCGAAATCGGTAAGGAGAGTCTTCTCATCGTGTCCATAGAACGACTTGAGTCGGAAGCGGCGATCGTTGAAGAAACCCACTGATATACAGACGATTTTGCCAAACTCAGCATAAATAGCGGCACGGTCGTAAAGCGATTCGGGTGTGGCACTTTCGTCGCCCTTGCCGATTTGTTCAGCCTTGTGTGACCACAATTTTTGCATCCGTTCGCTCAGTTGGCTGAAATCTTTCTCGTGCGAAACGGTCTCGATGTCTAAGAAGAGGATTTTTGAGAAATCTATCATGTTGGTTGTTAGTTTGTAGTTGTCAGTTGTTTAGTAGAGGCAGACCCACGTGTCTGCCCGTATAATAATTCATCATCGTATCTCTTGAAAATCAGCATATTTACCTGTCGTGGGAATGGCCTCAATCTTCATGTCCGTTATTAATGAATAAGGTGTGCCTTCGCCGCAAAGCAGGGTGAAACGGTCCAAATTCTTTTCCTCACCTTCAGCCTCAATGTGTACGCAATCGTCATCGTAGTCGTTTTCCACAAAGCCGCACACGTTGCATTGCAGGCCAAAGCGGCGCACATAACGCCGGAAACCAACATTGAATACTCTACCGTAAATCCTTATGTCGTAGGCTTTGGTCATAGGGCGAATTTTAATCCTGGAATTTTTCTGAGCAGCGCATAGGTTTTTATAAGATGCTCTTTGCTTTCAATGTCGATGTTGTAGCAATAACTGAGATAATGGCCTTTGCCGCTACTTCTTATGTTGACAAAACTATGTACCGTCTTGCTCTCCGACAGGGCCTGGCTGATGTTCCGTTTGGTTTCCTCATGTGGAATCTCGGCGGTGACAATCAACTTGATGTCGAAATTCTGCGGGAAGATGAGTTTTTGTTCTGCCATTGTCTGATTGTTTTCCAAAAATAGATTCAGGATGCCCATGCTTTGGACATTCGTCCGCAAAAATACAAAAAATCGCCAAATCGGTCACTTTATGCGGCTTTTTCCATATCATTGTCCAATACTTTCAAAAAATGTCCCAATTTTCAAAAAATCGAAAAATATTCAACAAATAAATGTATCTTTGCCCCAATTTTTTGAACAATTATTAATCACATTTTTTTGTAATATGAAAAAAACAATTATCATTTTTCTCTCCATAATGCTCAGTATGAGTGTTATGGCACAACAAAAAATCCAACTGCGCTCAGCTGACATGGCGCAATGCCTTTCCAGCGACATGACCAGCCTTAGGGCATCTTTCTCTTTCTCCACTATCAATGCGGAGAATGTTGAGACTCAGAGAGGCCAGTTCTCCTGGATCTCTATGCCTAATACCGTTTTCGGTGGCAATGAGGGCGATCCTCAGATTCCCGTCGTGAACCAACTCATCGCCGTACCGTTTGGTGCTCAGCCAACCATTACGGTGACAAGCTTCAGCACCACAGACTACCGTCTTGAAGACTTGGGCATCAGGACTTTGATACCTCGCCAGCCCTCGTTGCGTAAGGATCAGAGGCCCGAGGAAGTTCCTTTCCTTTACAATGAAGCCGCATATCAGTCAACCCGTGGCCTGCGCTCAGAACCTCAAGCTATGGTCAGTGTTGAAGGCACCATGCGGGGTATCCAATTGGGCAAGATGACTATTGAGCCTGTGAGCTACGATCCCGTCAACAACATTCTCCGAGTATTCAACGACATTGAGGTGGAAGTGAGCTTTGCCGGTGCTGATGCCGTGGCTACTGAGAATATGCTGATTAACACCTACAGCCCCTATTTTGACGTTGTTTACAAGCAAATGTTCAACGGCAGAGCTGTGTTGGACGCTTACAGCGATCATCCTGACCTCTACACCACTCCAGTAAAGATGTTAGTCATTACCACTTCGACTTACGCCAACTGTGCGGCCTTCCAGAACTGGCTGACCTGGAAGAAGCAGAAGGGTATCTATGTGGATGTTTACACCACGGCTGAAACTGGAACTACTGCTGCCAGTATCAAGTCGTTCATTCAGTCACAATACAACCAAAACCATCCGACTTTCTTGGTCATCGTGGGCGATACGGGTGATATTACCTATAGCTTGAGTAGCAGTACGACGAGCAAAGTCACCGACTTGTATTATTCATCGACCGATGGCGACATTTTCCCTGAAATCTTCACTAGTCGTATGCCCGTTTCCTCCACTACGGAGCTTACCAACCTTCTCAACAAGATTTTGACTTACGAGCAATACACCATGGCCGATCCTTCCTATTTGAGCAAAGTGTTGCTTATCGCTGGTTCCGATGGCACTTGGAATCCGAGAGTGGGTCAGCCGACCATCAATTACGCTGCAAACAACTATTTCAATACGGCGCATGGTTTTACCAATGTTTATAAATACCTCGAGTCTTATACTGGCTGCTACAACAACATGAACACGGGTATCGGCTTTGCCAATTACACCGCCCATGGCGGCCAAACGGGTTGGTCAGGTCCTTCGTTCTCTGTCACCGATGCCAATAATTTGACCAATAACGACAAATATTTCTGGGCGATGGGCAACTGCTGCTTGGCTGCTGACTGGGGCTATAGTGGTACATGCTTGGCCGAGGCATTGCTCCGTTCTGCCAACAAAGGCGCATTTGGTTATATTGGCTCCTGCCCTGAGACCTATTGGTGGGAGGACTACTACTTTGGTGTAGGCGCTACTACAGTCTATAATCAGACGCCGACTATGTCACAAACCCAAACAGGCACCTACGATGCCATGTTCATGGACGACATGTACAACACCT
>CAMZEK010000037.1 GCA_947305795.1 uncultured Bacteroidales bacterium
TGTCATCAACGAACAAGGCTCTCACGACGCGGCCCATTTCATCGGAAATCGTCACGAGGCCTTCGGCTTCGATGGTGAGGGATCCCGAAACGGGGTTGGGGTAAACGTCAAAAGCAAGGGTTTTGGCTTCGCCTACACCCACATTGCCACAGTCGTCATAGAGCTGGATGCCTTGCCATTCCTCGGCGGCCTCGAAAGCTTCGATGCAGTTGCAGGGCACCACGATATGCACATGGTCGTTGATGTCAGCAAAAGCATCATCCCAGAGGAAGAAAGGTTGGTTGTTGTGGATGAAGATGTAATCGAGTTCCTCACAATTGCTGAAAGCATTCGAGTTGATTTGTTGAATACTGGCTGGGATGTCGATGACTTCCAAAAGAGGACATTCGGCAAACGAATGGAAGCCGATGTTCACGATGGTGTTGGGTAATGTGACACTAGTAAGGTATTGGCAACCATAGAAAGCTTCGCTGGCGATGTATTTTACTCTGTACGTCTCCCCGTTGATGGTTTCTGTTTCGGGAACGACCACATCACCTGAATAGGTGTTTTGGTAGTCGTCGTTAACTACGATCAGGTAGGTTTCGCCACAACCGCCTCCTGGTAGTTGTTGTGTGGCTTTGCGGTAATAGATGCCATTGACATAATAGTCGTAGGCAAATGCACTTTGGCAAATCATCATGAGTGCCATGGTCAGCACTGAAAAGATAAATGTTCGTTTCATATTTGTAATTGTTAGATTGTTAGATGAGTTGTTGTTTATCATTAGTATTAGTTGCAGAAAACTGGAAATCATAACAAATACATGAAAAAAAGTTGGGAGGCTAGGAAAAAATACGATGTCGCGTTATTTTTCAAAATACCTTTGCAACTAAATCATCAAAAGACAGACTAAAAGAATGGCATCTTCCGAGTCACACGGAGCCGACAAAAGCAACATCGACACCTCTCATGCCGAGTTTAACGCCTTGATACTTCGGCATAAGGCTATGATTTGGCATATCTGTTCCGACTATAGGCTTGGAAGTGTCTGGAACACAGAAGACTGCGTTCAGGAAGTGATCATGAACCTATGGCGGAGCTTCAAAGGCTTTGAGGGACGTAGTTCGGAAAAAACGTGGGTGTGGCGTGTGGCTACCAACACCATGCTGATGCTGCAACGCAAGGATGTCAGAAGTCCACAAACAGAGTCCATCGAAACGGATAATGTAGACAAAAGGGATGAAGAGCCCAGCAACGACAGCTACCAGCAACTGCAACAGCTTATCGAAGCATTGCCTGAAGAAAGCGGTGTCATCATCCGCGCCTTCCTCGACGGCTTCTCCTATAAGGAAATTGCCGAAATGACCAATAGCACTGTGGGTGCCGTAGCCATGCGCATCGCCCGACTCAAGCTGAAACTAAGAATAATGTACAAAAGAGAAAACAAACTATGACGATGGAAAACAACATAAAAGCATTGAACCCAAGCACGCAACGCGACAACTTCAAAACCCAATGGGAACACCGTCAACAGTGGGAGAAGCAGGCCGAAAAGTCGGTGCCTGATGACAAGTTCTTTTTGCAGTGGACCGAGAAGGCGCAACAAGACCCTGCCGGTTTAGGAGTGAATGTCACCCACTTTCACCGCAACAGACGCTGGATACCCTACGCAGCAGCAGCCAGCCTCATCATCGGCGTGACCATTATCGGACTGACCTACTCTAGCCAACCCGAAGATGAACTCCCTATCGCCGAAGAAGTGACCGTGGAAAGCCAAACCATCCATTTTGTATGCAACAACGGATGCTCGGCGCAAGACATCATGCTCTTGGCCAATAAGGTGATTAAATAAGTATATGAGAAAATTTAGCTTACATAAAAGACACGAGACTGCGAGACTACGGGACATTGGCTTGTCTCGAAGTCCCGAAGTCCCGTGTCTCGAAGACAAAAGATAAAAAGACAATGAAAAGCCTCGTTCCATATCTCGCCGTCCTCCTTGCTTTATGGCTGTCAGCCTGCAAAGAAAGGACTGCACCCGAGACAACAACCTGCAAAAAGGCTGCGATGGAATTGTACTGCAAGTATGCCGACAATGCCAACCTCACTGTGGCCTATCTCGGCGACTTGTCCGTCAACGGAAAGTGCATTGACGCCTTGATGCTGCAAGCCGACAACGAAACAAATTGGGAAATGCTGAAACGGGATTTCGGCTTCATGACTTACGACACCGCCGACTTTAATTGTCCGAACGACGACAATCCCGTTATGATTGGCGTCGGCATCGAAACCGATTTTTTGGATGATGCCATCTTCGACACATTGACCGACATCAGCCAAATCCCCGATGAAGACATCGAGAAATATACGCTTGTCGTTGCCGACAAGATGCGCGAAGTCATGAGCAGCTTCCAAGCCCCCGATTCGTTGCTGCCCAATACAGCCATCATCGTTGGCCAAGGCCCAATAGAACAATCAACCGCCAACGATACATACGATGACTACCTCATGACCATTGCGCGGAGCATTGTCATCGGGATGATCAACAATAGGCTTCAGCCCAATACAACCCCTAATTCCTATTTACAACAGCAAAAGGACTGGAATCACAGCCTCATGGATGATGCCCAAACTCACGGTCACATCGGCTACATCACAGCTGCCGATAGCGAAGAACGCGCTTTGTGGCTTTTCTTCTATGACGACCAAGAGGAATGTAATTCCATCATCACCCATATCAGCGAAGACATGATTATCAAATAATTAACCATTCATCAAAACTATTATTCGTATGAAGAAAAATGTATTATTCTTTTTGATGTGCGTTTTTGCCGTGACAAGCATGACACAAGCACAAAACCGTGGCGACATCCAATTGAGCACCATCGAAATGAACAACGTGATGATTTCACAAGACCGTCTTCCTTCTGAGGGCTCATGGTTCTCCTATGTCGGTGATTATTCATCGCCACAAATTATCGGTATCGGAATGCCCTTCAATTGGGGTTATATGTTCCCCGCTGAGCTGATGAACGAGTACAAGGACTGCTCTTTCACCCAGTTTGCCTTCTTGGATGCAGGTGAAGAGCAATTTGCCACCACCTACACCGTTAACTTCTACCTTGGCGGCGATACTGCTCCAGGCACTTTGGTTTCTACCCAACAGTTCGAAATCACGGGCACAGTCGGCGATGTTGTCACCTTCAGGCTTGAAACACCCGTCGAAATCGATGGCACGCAAAACATTTGGTTGACTTTCTACCATGACGGCTCCATTCAATATCCCGCTCCTGCCGTTGCCGACGTGGGCAACCCCAACAGCCGTTGGCTTGGCATCGATGGCTATGGCTGGATGGACGTGGCTTCTGTCAGTAGCGAAGCTTATAGCTGGCTGGCATGGGTGTATGTCAACGGTTATGACTGGATTAACGAAAGCAACGAATCGATCTCCGTCTATCCCAATCCCACTACTCGCAACGTGAACATCGCTGCACCAGGTATCAATCACGTCACAGTGATGAATACACTTGGTCAGATTGTTTACGATAGCAATGTGGACGGAAACATGACCATCCTTGATATGAGCTCTTATCAAGCTGGTGTTTACATGGTACGTGTAAAGACCGAAAACGGCGAAAGTGTGAAACTCGTTTCTAAACAATAATGTTGCGCTTTTTAAGTTAATATAAATAGCTTTCAGCGGTCAGCTATCAGCCACGTTGCTACCAAGTTGATAGCTGACGGCTGATAGCTTATAGCCAATGTAGAAATTAAAGTTTAACCTTGAACAATTACAAACCATGAAAAAACTCTACATCCTTCTCGTGTTCCTGCTCTTTGGCGCAGGCCTTCGCGCACAACAGACCAACCTCACCGAAGCCGTTGACTTCACCGTCACCGACTGCCACGGACAGACCTACAACCTCTTCGAAATCCTCGACCGAGGTCAGGCTGTCTTCATCGACTTTTTCTTCTACACATGTGGTCAATGTCAGGTGATTTCGCCCTACATCACGGGTTCATATACCCAAATGGGCTGTAACATGCACGATGTGTTCTACATCGAAATCTCTTACATCGACAGCGATGCCACATGTCAGCAATGGGCCAACGAATACGGCGTTGAGTTTCCTACTGTCGGAAGGGATGGAGGCGGCAACGAGGTCTTCGACCTTTATGGCATCAATGCTTGTCCCACACTTGTCCTGATCATGCCCGACCGCAGCATCCCTATCCAGGGACTGCTGGATCTATATCCTTTCTCAGCGCAAGATGTGGTCAATGCCATGCAGCAAAATGGCCTGCAACCTCACGATTGCACGGGTACGTTGACCGTCAATCCGCAAACCATGCACATTTACAATGACGGTGAAACCTATGAGTCTGGCCAGCTGACCATTTCTAACATGACCGCTGAAGACGTAACCGTCAATGCCTTCACCGCCGATCCCATTTTTGCATTGCATTGCCAGTATGAGGGTCAAGATGTCACCGAAGGCATGACTGTCACCGCTGGACAAACTGTCACCGTGGAAGTCTTTGTCGATGTGCCTGTGAAGGAGTCGTATGAAGGAAAAATGTACGTCAACACCTCGGCGGGCAACTTCGAGGTCGACATCGTTTACGATATGACCGTCGGCGTCGATGAAAACAGTTCGACGTTGACCTTGTTCCCCAATCCCGCCAACGAAAGCGTAGCCCTCCAAGGCGAGAACCTTGGGGTAGTAAGCATTTACAACACGTTGGGCCAAGAGGTCGACACCTTCTTCTCCGAGGAATCGCAAATGGTCATCCCGACTGCCAAGTACCAAGAAGGCATCTATTTCGTTAGGACAAGCAACGGCATGACGCAACGCTTGGTGATTGTGCACAAATAAGTTGTTAGTCCCTATTTTAACGAAAAACCGCCACATTTGTGACGGTTTTTTTCATTTTAATTGCCTTCATCGGATTGTTGTTCTTCGCCGCCACCGCCTTCATCATCGCCGCCGTCTTCACCGTCGGGACGGCCGCGCTTCATGTTCTGCTGGTTGATTCGGTAGTTGAAATTGAGCGAGAACGAGCGCCGGTTCCAAGTGCTGGTGTTGTATTGCCAGAAACCGTCGCCCCACGACTCGCCGCCCCAACTGCGTGAGTTGAACAAGTCACGCACATTGAAAGTGATGGTGCCACTGCCATTGAAGATTTCTTTGCTCACGGCGAGGTCCATCCACCAGTTACCTTTGCGCATACCCAACGGCTCCTTGTGCGGTCCCATGATGTGTGCAGTCAACTGAAAATCAAACCAGTTGCTCACCTTGAACTTCGACACAGCACGCCCGAAGAGCATCCAAGTGGCATCATCGTAGACCTTGTCATTGATTTTACCATTGAACTGGGAGCGGAAGAAGTTGACATTACCGTTCAGGTTCCACCATTTCGTCATCTGTCCTTGGGCGACCATCTCCACACCGAAATCGTCTGCCTTGCCGAAGTTGATAGGCATGCTGTAGAATACGCCATCATCCTCGTAGGTGTAACTGCGAATCATATTGGTGCCGTGACGGTAATAGGTCGTGAAGTTGAAACTGGCCTTGTCCCAGAAGTGGATGTAACCGAGTTCATAACTGTCCATATAAGTGGGTGTCAAGGCGGGGTTGCCAAGACGGATGTTACGGTTGTCGTTGTAGGAACGGAAAGGACTCATCTGCCAGAATCCTGGACGGCGAATTCGACGCGTGTAGCTTATCTGGAACTGGTTGAATTCGTTCACCGAATAGTTGATATGGGCACTCGGAAAGAAGTCAAAGTAGGGCTTGCCGCCGTTGATGGAGTCGTTGCCGTCGTGGGCATAGCCCTTCAGGTTGGTCAAGATGTCGGTCATCTCGGCACGCAGACCCACCTGTCCCGACCAGCGGCCCCACTCGTTACCAAAGCTGGTATACAAAGCAGCCACTTGCTCGCTGTATTCGTAATCGTAACAATAGTTGCCCAAAGGCTCCCAAATGCCGTCATTCTTCTGCCAAACGCTGTCATTGCTCAAGATGTTGCGGTTGGTGTATTTGCCGCCAATCTCCCACTGCGCCTTGGCAAGGAAGGGATGCACATAGTCGATGCTGGCCTGCAGGTTGCGCATGCGCTGGTCATTACCCGTCTTCTGATAAATGGTCCATAAAGCCTGTTGCGCATCCGCATTAGGATAGAGCGACTCGTTGATGTCGGAGCCTGCATTCTCGGTATTGGTGAAGAAACGCACATTAGCCTTCAGGCTGCGGCCTTTGCGCTCAAAGGTCTTGTCGTAGTCCAAAGTGACCTCATACATGGGGTCATATTCCCAATAATCCTCAGCACGAACGTCATACGATGCAGAGTCCCAAATCGGATATTCGTCAGAATAACGCACCACAGGATGCGTCTGCAACTTGCCGTAACGGTAAACAAAAGCCGCACTCACAATATCATGGTCAGTGATGTAATAATCGGCACCCACACGCACATTGTGACCCATACGGTTCATCCTACGTTCAGTGGTCTGGTCGGTAATTTGGGTGAAAATGGTATCTCCGTCAACAATATCACTGAAGCGCTTGGTCTTATTGACACCGCCGCCAATATTTCGACGGTTGTTGAAGCCATAGCTACCGAAGAAGTTCCAACGTTTCAGGCGATAGTTGCCCGAAAGACTGGCACCGTACATCCAAGGATAACCACCTCTGATGTTGACCGCGCCATTGAAGCCTTGACGCTTGTCCTTTTTCAAAATGATATTGATGATACCTGCAGACCCTTCGGCATCGTAGCGTACCGAAGGGTTGGTGATGACCTCAATGCGTTCGATCATGTCGCCCTGCAAGGTACGCAAAGCATCTTGGGTGCTCATACCCGAGAGGCCAGACTCCTTGCCGTCGATGAGAATACGCACACCGTCATCACCGCGTAAGCTTACATTACCTTCCACGTCGACCGACACGGCTGGAATATTCTCCAGCACTTCAATGGCGTTGCCAGCAGTATTGGCAACATCCTTTCCCACATTGAAGACATGTTTGTCCAAGGTCATCTCGTAGGTACTCTTCTCTGCCACCACGTTGACTTCGTTCAGCATGCGGCTGTCGGGCGAGAGATTGATCTTACCCACATCGACCGTGCTTTTTGTGCCGTCAAGGTTGATGTTCTTGTAGGCCGTGACAAAGCCCATATATTGGAATTCAAGTTCATAACGGCCTTTTTCGAGTTCCATCGTGAAGTGTCCTGTTGGGTCGGTGACACAACCCGACACAAAAGTCTTGTCTGGCAAAGTGCAAGCGCGAACAGTGGCGTATTCCATGGGATGGCCTGTGGAATTGTCAACAACACGACCTTTCACTGTAATAGCGGCATAGGTATACGAAAGACTGAACAAAAGTGTCAGTATAACAAGAAGTTGTCTTTTCATGTAAGGGATTTGTTTGCTCGTTTTTGAAAATGCAAAAATAGCGTATTTTGAACAAACTAAGGTTGGATTTGTTGGATAAATTTTGGACTGCAATCGGCTGCCACGGTGTGACAGCCCTACACCTGCTCTACATCGGATCCACATCAATTTGCACCTGAACCGCCTTATAATCGGAATTCTGCTGGAACAATCGAATCTGCTCCGCAATCAATCCCTTCACCTTTTGAGTGTTGTAGTCTCGCCTAAACTTCACCATCATCTGCTTGATATACAGATTCTTGACCCTTGAAACCACGGGGTATTCTGGCCCAAGCAAATCCTGTTTGAAGATAGGGCGAAGCATGGCAGCCAATTCCGCCGCAGCGGGATTGAGTTTTTGATAGTCCTTGTGCTTCAATCGGATAAGGATGAGACGGTAGAACGGCGGATAGCCAAACTGTCGGCGGACAACCATTTGCTTCTCGTAAAGCCCACGGAAGTCGTTGCGCAACACGTCTTGCAACACGGGATGCGCCGGTTCGTAAGTTTGGATGATGACCTTGCCTTGTTTGCCTTTGCGACCTGCGCGACCCGCCACCTGAGCCATCAGCTGGAAACTGCGCTCATGGGCACGGAAATCAGGGAAAGAAAGCATGTTGTCGGCATTGAGAATGCCAACCACCTTCACCGAGTCGAAGTCCAAGCCCTTAGTGACCATCTGCGTGCCCACGAGGATGTTGGTCTCATGGTCTTGAAAGGCTTCCAAAATGCTTTGGTAGTCGTTTTTCGAGCGCGTAGTGTCAAGGTCGAGACGCGCAACTTTTGCCTCAGGCATGACAAGGCTCAAATCCTCCTCAATCTTCTCAGTACCAAAGCCATGCATACGAATATTGGTGCTGTGGCAGACGGGACATTCGGTCGGCACGGAGGCCGTGTAGCCGCAATAATGGCAGCGCAGCACGTTTTGGCTTTTATGGTAAATCAGGCTTACGTCGCAATTGATGCACTGCGGCACATAATGGCACTCGTCGCACTCCAAGCGCAGCGAAAAACCGCGCCGATTTTGGAACAAAATGGTCTGGTTATGCTCCTCCAAGGTCTCTTTCATCGCGTCGATGAGGGTGCTGCCGAAGTCGGCTTTCATCGTCTTGCGGCGTCGCTCCACGCGCATGTCGCTGAGAATGATTTCAGGCATCTGAACGCCACCAAACCGTTCCGTGATTTCCACCAAATGATAACGTCCACTCAAGGCGTTGTAATAACTCTCGTAAGACGGTGTGGCTGAGCCTAATACGATGTTTGCCTTGTGCATGGCGGCCAAAACGATAGCGGCATCGCGGGCATTGTAGCGCGGCGCAGGGTCGATTTGCTTGAAACTGCTGTCGTGCTCCTCGTCGACGATGATAAGGCCAATGTCGGAATAAGGTAAGAAGATGGCCGAACGAGAACCAATAATGATTTGATGCTTAGGCGATTGCGTCTGCCCAAAATCACGAACTTGCTCCCAAACCTCCACCCTTTCGTTGGTGCCATAACGCGAATGGTACACGCCCAACCTATCGCCGAAATATTCCTTCAAGCGGTTGATAATCTGTGCAGTAAGGGCTATCTCAGGCAACAAGTAAAGCACCTGTTTCCCACTGTCAATGGCTTCCTTGATAAGTTTGATGTAGATTTCCGTTTTGCCGCTCGATGTCACGCCGTGGAGCAAAACGGGCTTGTTTTCCTCAAATCCCGCCTTGATTTCGTCGTAGGCTTTCCGTTGAGCCTCAGTAAGTTGAATCGAGTCCACATCGGTCTGCACTTTGAATTCCTTCAGTCGGCTGACTTTCTTTTCGTACACCTCAAAAATGCCCTTTTCAGCCATGTTTTTCAGTATCGTTGACGTCGCATTGGCTTTCTCCAACAGGCTTTTTACCAAGACTTCGTTGTCGCTGTCGCCGCCGAGGGTAAAAAAGGCGAGCAAAACTTCCAACTGTTTGTAGGCGCGCTTCTCCAAACGGGTCATCAGCTCTTGCAGTTTGGCCTCGTCGCGAAGCTCGCTTGAAAGCCGCGCAAAACGCTCATACTTGGCCTTGTATTTCTCATTCAGCTCCTCTTCCATCACGAGGATGCCTTTCTCCATCATCGAATGGACAAGGGGCATCACTTTCTTGAAACCAATGATTTTGCTCACTTCGCTGATGGCAATTTTCGGCTTGATTTGCAAGGCTTCGACGATGAGGTACTCGAAGTCGTTCAAGGCTACCGAATCGAGGACATAGTCGGGTGACAAGGCTACGGTGGTCTCGCTACTCAGCTTCAATGCCGAGGGCAAAGCGGCTTGCATCACCTCGCCAAGATGACACATATAATAGGTCTTCACCCAGTCCCAAAACCTCAGCTGTCTCTCGTTGACAATCGGCTGGTCATCTAACAAATCCATCAGGAATTTTACCTCAACGGAGGGCACTTTCTCGGTCAGCCCGACAATCAGTCCCGACATGATTTTGGTCTTGCCGAACTGCACCACCGCCCTTTGCCCCACGCGTACTGCATCGTTCAGTGCATAGGGCACGCGATAAGTGAAGGTGCCTGGCACCGGTATCGGCAGCAGGATTTCAGCGAAAAGTGTGATTCTATCATCCATATCAATGTGAGTTGACCGTGGAATAGCCAATCAGCTCGTCGTAGCCCTTGAGGGAGTTGTAGTAATAGAAATAGAGCTTGTACACATTGTTGGTTTCCCAATGGTTGCCTGCCGTTAGGTCGGTCATTATCTCGCCTGTCATGTGGTCGACGGTGGCAAACATGAAGTTGTAATAGCCCTGCTTGAGCACCATCGAGCAGGTGTAGCCGTGCAAGCGGTAATTGTAGCTCATCTTGTTGCTCTCATCGAAACGCCAATCGTTGAGCGCACCCATGATGTACAGGTCTTCGTGCGTCAGCGGTGCCTCGCTCTTGTAGAAAAAGTTCACCACGCAATAGTCGGCTTCGGTGAAACTGTCCAAATTTTCGTTCTCCTCATAGACAAACTTTTCGCCGTGGATGTCCTCGTAGCTGGCATAAGCCTTCCGTGCCCGCGACTCGCACGTGGCGATGTCGATTTCAAAGGAGTAGTCCGTCTGCCGGATGTGTGCCAAATTCTCCGACTGGAAGTAGAAGTTGCTGGTATTGAAGCGCCTATACTGATTGGTGGCTTCAAAAACAGTCTGCGGATGATGCTCGTAAGAGATGTAATCAGGATAAACGTAAGTAGGTTTCAAACCCTCGGCGGCATTGTCCCAGCGGCCGTTCTGACGGATGGTCAAGGAGCTGAACTGCTGCGTATTACCAGACAAATAGTTGGTCATATTGACTTTCACGTTCAATTGCTGGTGCGTGTCAGTGAGCGACAAATCATCGGGATAGCGCGGCACGGTGGCGCCTATATGGGCTTTCTCGTCGACCACCATGAAGCGGCGCGTGAGGTAAAGGTCACTGAAGTCATCGCCGAAAACAACAAGGAGATAATTGCCCGAAATGAGCGGCATCATGTCGTCCTTCGGGAACTTGAGCTGATAATTGACGTATTCAATCAAGGTGTTGCGCGAAAAAGCGTAATCATCAATGCGGTCGGACTCAAACCCTGAAGCGTATTGGATACGCAGAATTTCAGTGGGTTGCCAATCGTGCGAGCAATGGATGAAGGTGTAGTTGAGGACCTCGCCTTGGCCGTCGATAATGTCGAATGAGAGCGTGAGCCGTTCCACCATGTCCTCCAAGGGAATGACGGGGTCAATGAGCTGATTGTCATCGGCATAGAGTAAAACCGTCTGAACCTCAGGCTTGTAGTTAAGGTTGCCGCAAGGTAAATCGAAATTTTGGGCAAAGAGACTCATGCTCGTGCATAGTGCCCATATCAATAAGGTAAGTTTCTTCATAGGAACAATTTTCTCCAAAACGGAATTTTGGTTGCAAAAGTACAAAAACATGGCGGATTTTTCCCTACTTTTGCCGCAAAACCCGAACATGGCCCAAGTCATCAAGATAAAACAAGGTCTCGACATCAAACTGAAAGGAAAGGCAGGACGCGCTGTGAATTGCATCGAGCCTGAGTTTTTTGCTTTGCAGCCCACTGATTTCGTTGGACTTACACCGAGATTGCTCGTCAAGGAAGGCGATAACGTGAAGATTGGAACACCCTTGTTTTGCGACAAGCACGATGAGTGCATCCGCTTCACCGCACCCATCAGTGGTACTGTAAGCGAAATCCGCCGTGGACCAAAACGACTGCTGCAAGCCGTTGTCATCCAGTCCGATAAACAACTTGAAACAGAAGATTTCAAGGTCGGTGAATTAAGCAAGGAAGGCATCACGCAAAACCTTTTGGAGTCTGGACTTTGGCCCACGATTCGCCAACGCCCTTATTCCATCGTCGCCCGTCCCGATGATTCACCCAAAGCCTTCTTTGTCAGTGCCTTCGACTCTTCGCCTTTGGCTCCCGACATGGATTTTCTTGCCGAGCATTTTCCAGACTCACTACAAAAAGGTTTGGACATACTTAATATTCTCTGTAACGGAAAGTTACACTTTTGCGTCCATGCCGAAAAGACGAAATCGGAAGTGTTGCTCAAGGCCAAAAACATCATTTTGCACACCTTCAGCGGACCGCATCCTTCGGGCAACGTAGGCACGCAAATTAACAAAATTTGTCCTATCAACAAAGGCGACATCGTTTGGCATTGCGGCTTGCCTGAGGTCATTAATATCGGGCATTTCTTCCTCACAGGTCGGCTCGATTTCAGCCGCCTCTATGCCACCGCTGGAACGGGTATGTTGCATCCACATTACTGCAAAACCCAGTTGGGCGCGTCCATCGCTGCCCTTGTGGAAGGCAACTTGAAAGACGGCCACCAGCGCCTCATCAGTGGCAACGTACTGACAGGCCAAGCCGTCTCGCAAAACGACTTCATCGGCTTTTATCACAACATGCTGACTGCTATCCCCGAAGGCGACCAACGACAGGAACTGTTAGGTTGGATTTGGCCTGGATTCAAGAAATTCAGCATGTCGCGCACATTTCCTTCAGCGTTCATTCCCAATGCATTGCAGCCCGATTATGAGTTGGACACAAACCTCCACGGCGAGGAGCGCGCCTACGTGATGACGGGAGAGTTTGAGAAGGTCTTCCCTTTCAATATCTACCCCCTGCAACTCATCAAAGCCTGCCTCATCGGCGACCTTGACTTGATGGAAAACCTCGGCATTTACGAAGTGGAGCCTGAAGACTTTGCACTTTGCGAGTTTATCGATACTTCAAAAACTGACATTCAGCAAATTATACACAAAGGACTAGAATTGGTCAGAAAGGAGAACGAGGGATGAAAGAGAAGCAAAACAACCTGCGCCAGTCCCTTCGCGACTTTTTCATCGCCTCTGAAGATGAGCAGAATGGCGGCGTAAAAGAGCGCATCAGTGGGTTGCGACGCTATGTCAGCAAAATCAAGCCAAATTTTGTAGAAGGCGGTCGCTTTGCTTGGCTGCAAAGCACTTTCGAGGCCTTTGAAAGCTTCCTTTTCGTGCCCGACACCACCACCAAACAAGGCTGCCAAATCCGCGATGCGGTGGACTTGAAGCGCACGATGATTACCGTAGTCATCGCGCTGATGCCTGCTCTGTTATTTGGCATTTGGAACATTGGCTACCAACATTATCTGGCTTTGGCCGAGACGGTCAGTTTCTGGTATATGATTGGCTTCGGTTTGGCAAAGGCGCTACCTGTCATCGTGGTTTCTTACGTCACAGGGCTGGCCATCGAGTTCACCTTTGCGCAAATCCGCCACCATCAGGTTAACGAGGGCTTTTTGGTCACGGGAATGCTAATTCCAATGGTGCTGCCGCCCGACATCCCTTTGTGGATGGTCGCGGTAGCCACTGCCTTTGCCGTCATCATCGGCAAGGAAGCCTTTGGCGGCACGGGCATGAACCTCGTCAATCCTGCGCTATTGGCCCGCGCCTTCCTATTCTTTGCCTATCCTTCGGTCATGTCGGGCGACAAAGTCTGGATTGCCGACCAGCCCGATGCCTTCACGGGAGCCACGCCGCTCGGCATCCTCGCCAACGGTGGCACGGAATTACCCTCTGCTTGGACAATGGTTTGGGGCGGTATCCCAGGCAGCATGGGTGAAACATCGGTGATTGCGATTGCGCTCGGTGCAACCCTACTGTTGATTACGGGCATCGCCAATTGGCGCATTGTTTTGTCGGTCTTCGCAGGTGGCATTGGTATAGGTTTGGTTTTCAACGCTATCGGAGCAACACCTTATATGCAACTGCCATTCTACTACCATCTCATCATGGGCGGTTTTGCCTTCGGTGCAATCTTTATGGCCACTGACCCTGTGACGGCACCGCAGACCAATACCGGAAAATGGATTTATGGTCTGCTCATCGGCATTTTCGCTGTGCTGTTGCGTGTGCTCAACTCTGCCTATGCCGAAGGCATGATGCTCGCCATTTTGTTAATGAACTGTTTTGCCCCACTTATTGACCATTGCGTGATTGCCAAAAACATTAGAATGCGGCAAAAACGCGCCGTCGTCACCTCAAAAGCCTCTGCAAAATGAAAAAAGACATCAACAGCAACGGTTATATCTTCCTGTATGCCACGGTTTTGGTAGTCGTGGTGGCTGCCTTGCTTACGGGAGCAGTATTGTGGTTCCATCCCTATCAGGAGCGCAACGAAAAGAACGAGAAACGCATCCATATCCTTCGGGCGGCGGGCATTCCCGATGTAAACAAGGACAATGCCGCAAAGCTTTTCGAGCAACACTGCACGGCATCTTTTTTGCTTGACGAGAATGGCAATGCGACCGAGGACGGAACGCTGCCGCTGTTTGTCATCGATAGGCGAATCAGCGTCATTCCCATGCAAGGAAGCGGCCTGTGGGGACCGATTAGCGGCTATCTCGCCATCGATGGCGATGGAAGTACCATCGTTGGGGCCAATTTCGACCATAAATCGGAGACGCCAGGCTTGGGCGGCGAAATCACTACCGAGAAATTCCAAAGCCAATTCAGTGGAAAACAAATCATGAAAAACGGTCAGTTAGTTCCCATCGAATTCGATGCCATCACAGGAGCAACAAAGACCTCAAATGGTGTTAAAGAGATGATTGACAAGACCTTGGAATCGTACGCACGTTTCTTTGAAAAACTAAAGCCATGAGCCAATTCAAGAAACTCCTCATAGAGCCCCTGCGTAAAGCGAACCCCATCACTGTTTTGGTGTTGGGCATCTGCTCTTGCCTCGCCGTGACCGCCCAATTGAAGCCCGCTTTGGTCATGGGTGCCTCCGTAACGGTGGTGACAGCACTCTCCAACCTCATTATTTCCTTGTTACGCAAGGGCATTCCAGCACGCATCCGCATCATTGTTCAGTTGGTGGTCGTGGCCACGTTGGTCATTTTGGTGGATCAATTCCTGAAGGCTTTCGTCTACGATGTGAGCAAGCAACTTTCGGTCTTTGTCGGCCTCATCATCACCAACTGCATTGTCATGGGGCGTTTGGAGGCCTTCGCCATGTCGCACAAGCCTTGGGAATCTTTCTTGGATGGGTTAGGCAACGGATTGGGTTACAGCTTGATACTAGTCATTGTAGCCTTTTCCCGCGAGTTGTTTGGCTCAGGGACCTTGTTCGGCTATCAAGTCGTTCCTCAATCATTCTACGAAGCTGGTTACCAGAATAATGGCTTGATGATTCTCCCGCCGATGGCATTGGTTGTAGTCGGTGTCATCATTTGGATTAACAACAGCAAAACCGAGTCGAAATGAGCTTATTCAACCTTTTCATCAAATCGGTCTTCGTTGACAACATGATCTTCGCCTATTTCTTGGGCATGTGCTCGTATTTGGCCGTGTCGAAGACGGTAAAGACGAGTTTCGGCTTGGGTGTGGCGGTGACTTTTGTATTGGTCGTCACGGTGCCGATTAACTTCTTGGTCAACAAATACTTGCTTGCACCAGGTGCCTTGGCATGGCTCAGTCCGAAGTTTGCCACAGTTGATTTGAGTTTCCTTACCTATATCCTTTTCATTGCCATCATCGCGGCCATCGTTCAAATTTTGGAGATGGTGATCGAGAAGTTCAGTCCTGCGCTCTATTCCGCCTTGGGCATTTTCCTCCCGCTGATTGCCGTCAATTGCGCCATCTTAGGCTGCGCGCTTTTCATGCAGGAACGTGGTTTCAGCGATATAGGTGAGGCAGCTGTTTTCGGTCTCGGTTCAGGTCTCGGCTGGCTCTTGGCCATCGTTGGCATCGCCGCCATCCGCGAAAAAATTCGCTATTCGCACATCCCCAAAGGTCTCCAAGGCGTAGGCATTGCCTTCATTATCACAGGGTTAATGGGCATCGCTTTCATGGCGTTCATGGGAATAAAACTATAAGCTTATGAACCTCTCCACCACTTTAATATTAAGCGTCGCCGTTTTCCTTGGCATCGTGCTGTTGCTTGTTGCTTTGCTGCTTTGGGTACGAAACAAGCTGTTGCCCAAAGGCAAAGTAAAAATCACTATCAACGGGAAGAAAGAATTGGAAGTGCAACCAGGAAGTTCCCTGCTCTCAACTTTGGCCAACGAACAGGTTTTCCTACCCTCGGCTTGCGGTGGAAAAGGCTCTTGCGGGCAATGCAAATGCCGCGTCACGGAAGGCGGTGGAACCATTTTGCCTACCGAAGTCGGCTTCTTCTCGCGCAAGCAAATCCAAGACCATTGGCGCTTGGGCTGCCAAACCAAGGTGAACGAAAATCTCAGCATCAGCGTACCCGATTCGGTGCTGAGCGTGAAGAAATGGGAGTGTGAGGTCATCTCCAACCGCAATGTGGCCACTTTCATCAAAGAGTTTGTGGTAAAGTTGCCCGAAGGCGAGTCTCTGAACTTCGAGGCTGGCGGCTACATCCAAGTGGACGTGCCCAAAATTACGGTGGATTTTAAAGCCATTAATGTGGAGCCTGAATATCGCGAGGACTGGAACAAGATGCACCTTTGGGATTTGCAAATGCGCAATCCAGAACCACAATTCCGCGCCTATTCGATGGCCAATGCACCATGCGAAGGCAACATCATCATGTTGAACGTGCGCATCGCCACACCGCCCTTTGACCGCAAAAAAGGCCAATTCCTGAACGTCAACCCAGGCATCTGTTCTTCCTACATCTATTCGCTGAAACCCGGCGACAAGGTCACCATCAGCGGGCCTTACGGCGAATTTCATGTCAAGGAGACAAACAAGGAAATGATGTTCATTGGCGGCGGCGCAGGCATGGCGCCTATGCGTTCACAGATTTTCGACCAAATCAAGACCAAGAACACGACGAGAAAGGCCTCGTTCTGGTACGGTGGCCGCTCCTTGCGCGAACTGTTCTATGTCGAGGATTTCACCCAATTGGAAAAGGAACATCCCAATTTCAGCTTCCATATCGCCCTATCCGAGCCAAAACCCGAAGACCAATGGACGGGCGATGTCGGTTTCATTCACAATGTGATTTTCGAGAATTACCTCAAAAACCACCCTGAACCAGAAGAAATCGAGTACTACCTTTGCGGACCGCCGATGATGATTTCGGCAGTGCTGAAAATGTTGGATGAATTGGGCGTTCCCAAGGAAAACATCCTGTTCGACGATTTCGGGAACTAAACAAGTAGAGACGCGCCGCGGCACGTCTCTACAATCATCAATATTTCGGAAACAAATCAGAATTGTTCCACGATACGTTTCTGTATCTCAAGGAATTCCTCTTCGGTGAGGTGAACATGTTCCTTCTTGAAGTCCATGTCGCCCTCTTGCGTGATGGGAATCAGGTGAATATGCGCATGAGGCACTTCCAAGCCGATGACGGCCACAGCAATGCGTTTGCAAGGCACGGCTTTTTCAATGGCTTTGGCCACCTTCTTGGCAAAGACCATCATGGCAGCGATTTCATCGTCTTCCAAATTAAAAATATAGTCATTCTCGCGCTTGGGAATCACCAAAGTGTGGCCTTTCATCACGGGATTAATGTCCAAGAAAGCGAAAAACTGATCGTTCTCGGCAATTCTGTAGCAAGGGATTTCGCCCTTAACGATTCTTGAAAAAATGGTAGCCATAATCAATTCGTTTTAGCGGGTTATTTCAAGAATCTCAAACTGGACCTTTCCAGCGGGCACCATGATTTCAGCGATTTCGCCCACCTGCTTGCCTAACAAGCCCTTTCCGATGGGGGAATTGATGGAAATCTTGCCTTCCTTGAAGTTGGCTTCCTTTTCGGGCACAATGGCGTAAGTCATCATCATCTTCGACTTGATGTTCTTGATCTTGACAATGGAATACAGCAAGACTTTTGAAGTGTCCATTTTCGACTCGTCAAGGATGCGGGCATTGAAAATCAAGTCTTGCAATTCAGCAATCTTTGCCTCCAGCAAACCTTGGGCTTCTTTTGCGGCGTCGTATTCGGCGTTCTCGGAGAGGTCGCCCTTATCGCGGGCTTCCTGAATGGCTTGGACGATGCGTGGGCGCTCACGTAGAGTGAGATCGTCAAGCTCGTCTTTCAGTTTCTGCAAACCCTCTTGGGTAAAATATTTTATCTCTGACATGACAGTATTATTTGATTCAAAAAAGCGTCGAAAAAAGAGACCCTTATCGAAATAAGGGTCTTCTTTTGTTTGCGACTGCAAAAATACGAATTATTTCGATACTGCAAGCGGTTATCAGAAAATAATTCTCACGCCCACGCTGTGGTGGCCTTTATATGCATAAGTGTCTCTAAAGGCATAGTCAACAGCCAATTTCATACCATTCTCCTTCTTGGAGAGAGGAGCCTGGACGGAAAGACCGGCGCTGAGACCTCTATTGACATTCATACATTCATCAGCATCTTGGAAACCACCTTTTGCCCAAATACCATTTTCGTATGTGTAACCAGCACGAAGCATCAGAATGTCGTTCCAGTTATACTGAAGGCCAAGGGTAAATTGGTCTTTCGTGAAAGAGTTGGAGCTGAAGTTACCAGCCACGGTCAGTCTTGAGGTTTCGCCCAAGACGAAATCGTATGCGGCAGCAATGCTCAATTGGGTGGGCAATTCGAACTCATCGGCGCGTTGCACGACAGTGAACTGGTTGGAGGTGCCTTGGATAAGGAAAGCTTTATACGAAAGACCGTCGCCAGAGAACTTCATCGTGGGTCCGATGTTTTTCAAGGTAATACCAAAGTGGACGTTGTCGAAAGGACCAGTGACATACTGGATACCAGCGTCGATGGCGACGCCCGTACCTCTCATGTCGCGAATCGATTCGCTAATGATTTTCAGGTTGAAACCACCACTGATACTGTTGGAGAACGACTTGGCAAAGCTCAAATTGATATTCATAATATTGGGCTTGAAGGTACCAAGAGTTCCCGGATCAGGGTTGCTGGTGGTAGTGACTTGAATCTCACCGATGCCAAACGTCATGAACGAGAGTCCAAGGACGCTCGACTCGCCCACGCGAGCCAGTAAGCCGAATGACGACACATTAATGCCGGTACCCGAGCCAGCCAACCAGCTTGTGTAGGTGAAATTGACATCAAGTTTATTGATGGCGCTAATGCCTGCGACGTTGCCATAAATAGCCTCGACACCATGCACGAGCGACATGCCTGCGTTGCCCCAACCTGCTGATGCAGCCCAAGGATTGATCAACAATTCGGGTGCTCCTGCCTGGCCTGAACGGTCCGGATTTCCTGCAAATGCTTGTGAAGCCGTGAATCCAAAGAGGATGACCAGACTCATCGTTATATATCTAAATGATCTTTTCATAGTGTGATAATTTAAATTGTTAGCCATTTCATTGAATTTAGAAAGTGTTCAGGTCAACCTTACGCATGGCACCAAAGAACTTGATGGTACGTTCACCACCGCTCGTGAGATCCTTGACGTGAATCAAATAGAATCCGCTTGCGATAGGTGTGTTGGCATAGTTCGTGAGATCCCAATCAATGTTCGGGTCATCATTGTCCTTCCTAAACTGACGCACCTTAGTACCGTTGATGGTGAAGATGGAAACCACACACTTCTTAGGCAGGTTGGCAATCTTCACGCGATTGGTCAGCGCGTTGCTCTCGTAGTCGGAATAAGCATAGTATGGATTTGGAACAACTGTAATGAGATCCATGTCGCTCTCGCTCTTCTCAGGATTGTTCATCGTCGGATCCATACCTTCGATGGTGAACTCATACTTCGGATACAAGTTATTAATCATCAACGATTCAGGCTGCATCTTCAGTTCGTTCTGTGCCACGTAACCTCTGTCGTACGGCTTTGCCACACGGATGCGGATACGGCAGGCATTACCTTCGGGCAACCATTCGGTACCTTCAACACCCATTGGCATACCTACCCACATGGCCAACTTATAGAAGTTGTATCTCAAGTTCTTCTGGGCACTGGTCTGAGTCGTGTTTTGGATGACATTCAAAGTATTGTAAAGCAGGCGACCACCATCGTATGCATAGTTCTTCACTTGCTTGTAAGGTGACGATTGCGACATAACAATGGAGTCCATACGCCAGATGTAGACGTAATGCTTACCACCCATGACAGCCTCGTCGTCGGTACCATAATTACGGACGATGGAAGGATCCATCAGCTCGGAATAGTCGCCATACTCCTCATCGAGAGTAGCCTTCAACAGCTTAGTCGGGTTGAAGATCATGTCGCGGCCATTCAGGTCTTCCAAATAGGAGTCTTCTCCGAAAGCCACGTTCAGACGAGCACCTGACTCAACGTCGATGACATAGCCTGGGAACCAACCCATGCCTTGGGCGGCGATGAAGTCGGGATCGCTTTCCACGAGGCTACCTTCGCGCTCGTTGTAGTCGCCTGATCTTGATCTGCCTCTCTTATCGACAGAAGCGTGTCTACGGATATCGAAGCGCTTGGCGTTGCCCTCAGAGAGTCTGTTATCATTGCACATCTCAAGCACGGGGCAGCGAGTCCACAAGTTGGTATCGGCAGTGAAGACGATGTCAACACTAGCAGTATGCTTGAAGAAGGCCGGTTCACGAGAATTACCTTCGGCCAAAGGTCCGACGTGGGCTTGACCTCCATCGGCGCAGAGCAAATAAGGTGCCCACGTGCCGCTGGCAATCTTTTCAAAATTCTGGTTCGGGTCCCAAGGTTTACTACCACCCGAATCGGTGCTACCAGACGACATGGCGTAGTCGTTGTTGGCGGCATCATCTTGGTCGGTATAGGTACCAGAACGAATCCAGTTCACCACCGTGCCGGGGATGTCCTTATCGCGGATACCATCAAGCCATCTGTTGGTCTGATCTTCAAACTCTATGGAAGAGGTGATGACACCGTTGTTGGTGGCAACGACAGACTCATATTCGTGCCAATCTTCCTTATACCAAACCTTACCGACCCTGATACGACCAATATCGTAAGGCTGATTAATCGTGATGGAGATACCTCTATCAAGGAACATTTGCTCACCGCCAGCAATAGTAGTGGTGTCGCTTTCGAAGATTTCACCAGTATTGATGTCTTTAAGGAACCAATGTGAGGCCATACGCTTGGCGGAGTCACCATCCACTTCCACGTTGCCAGTGATGTTGTAAGAGTGAACAGGATAAAGTGTGTCGAACCACAACTCGTATTTGGTGGAAACCACTTTCAACGGGTCGATGACCTTCACATCGAGCGGACCGTATCCAGCCTCATATGTCGGGTGATAGTCAATCGGGTAGTTGGGGCTACCGAGTACGTTGACCGAGTCATCAGCCATAGGCTTGCTCATGATCAAATCAATGGAAGCCTGAGTAAGTTCAAGCTCATTGCCACCATTACCTACACCCACGAGACGCTTGATGGCAGGTTTGTCACCATAACTACTGTTCAGCACTGTACCATCCGTGATCTTGTGAGGAACAGCCGTGTAACAGAAGATGTTCTTTCTGCCTTCAAGGTAAGGCTCTTTCTGACCATCAAGACCAGCAGCATCAGTCTGGCTGTAAGGGGCGTAATTATTGTAGGCATATGAAACGGCCATGAAATAATAGGTTTTGTGGTTGATAAGAGTTGGGTTATCACCCGTGGCAAACTTGTCTTCCGTTACCACAAAACTGTGTGTGATGCCAGCATCACCACCATCCACTTTCAGTTTCGGAACAACAGCCTGAAGCGACTCATCATACTCGAAGTTCACCAAGCGACCCACATTATTCTTAACGTCACATTGGAAAATGAGGCGTGCCTTGTTGGTGTCATAAAGTTCATCGGCACCAACTTCACCGTTGGCCAATTGATACACTTTGTAGCCCTCGAAGCGGAAATTACGATCATAATAAGTGTAAACCGTAGTATCCCTATAAATGTAGTTGTAAATAACCGTATCAACACCGTTAATTTGACATGGGATTGCAATAGAATCCTTAATCGTTTCATTATCGGCTCTCCATTCAGGAATTTCAGGGTCAAACTCAATATAGCTTTCCTTATAGTTATTGGAAAGAGGTGTATTCGTCAAGTAAATGATAAGCTGTTGGTCAAGTTCGCGAATGGTCAAATCAGGGGCATTGGGGCCATCTATGACCTTGAAGCAGTTGTCGAACAAGGCTTGGCACTTGTCGTCAACCACACGCAACAGTTCAACAGAAGCCCATGGACCACCAGAAGTGGCACGTGCCCACGGCACACCAAAGGTAATGTAGTTGACAGCACCCGGTTTCAGTGTGAAGGGGCCAGCTGACTGCATGAAACGACGGTCATTGGGTGGGTTGCCGCAGGTCTCTTCAGTCCAGTATTTGCCATTCGTATTGTAACCACCGTTAGGTGAAACACCTCCAGTACCCCAGTTCAACGGGTCAGAATCGCCAGGGAACATGAAGTCGCACTCAGGACCCACAACGTCACTGCCGTTAAGAGCATCACCACCATAACGCATCCTTTGGCCATTCTTCCAAATACCTTGCAGGTAGTTGTAATAGTCAGTAGCGACCGACGGGTCATTGTTATAACCTGAGGTTGTGTTGTTGTGATACACGAAGCGGCGCATACCGAAACGTTCGTCATCGACAATACCGTTGCCGAAATTCACACCATTGATGCTCTCGTCGCAGATTTGGTGCTGACCTATGGTATCATAGTGGAAAATGGAATCACCAGTGACAGGGTCAATCTGATCAAAGATAATATTGACATCAAATGTATATTTCGGGTTGTCGAGTTCATCAGCATCCATATACGGGCCTTGGAAGAAGTCTACGCCAATCGCTGGAGGTTGATTACCATAGGCTTCTGGCTGACCGCTACCGTCAACGGCAGTACCATTGTAACCGTAACCAAGACCGCGGCTCACATCGCATCCGACATAGTCATCATAGGCATAGCCAAGGTCCAAATCGGTCCAAGGTGAAAAGTATGTTCCCGTTAAGGTATAGGTCGAACGGTTGATAATCTCATAGCTGTAGAACGTCATGTTATTGATTTCATCGTTCGTGGCGAAGGCAAAAGCCTGGGCACGCACTTCGATACCAATGGCTTCACCGCCAGACTCAGTATGAGAGGCTCCCTTATCGTTGAAAATCCACCAAAGGGTTTGGTCGCCTTTCAGCACTTGGTCGGAAAGAATGGAACCATGCATGCTACCTTCATATTCCTCGTCCATGGTCGGGACCTTAGTGTGGCACAACTCGTTGTCGATGTCATAGTAAGGATAGTCACCATTGGAGGGATTGTATTCGCCGTCACCGTCCTTGTCGTAGAAAGGAGCGAGATAATGGCTAATGCCGGTGGGGTCGTCCGCACCAGGATGGGCAGGCCAATTCTTGATGATAGTCGGAATCTGATAGGAAGGATCCGGGATACCATTTTCGTCGCAATTGGAGAGGAACTCATCCACTTGGGCGCGCGTGATCTTGAAGATCTTGTCCCAACGGGCGCAGGTGGCATCATCGATAGAGGCTCTGCCGTCGATAGTCAACGGGCCAGTGTAATAGTCGTTACCTTCCTGACGGAAACGCAAGGCAGCGCATTTAAGCTGATTGTTGACGTCGACACCAGCGATCCACAAAGAACCAGCATAAAGAGAGGTGGCAGCGCCGTTGGCAGGGATGAAGTATTTGGAACCTGTTCCAGAGGGGAGATCCCACCACATATCACCACCTGCGTTGATACGTGTTCTCACGTTGTTGATGTCTAACCATTCAAAAGCTGACGAAGGAGCACATCCAGCTGCGGTCTGGGCGCGTTGGCCTTTGCTGCCATCTTGCTCATACCTACACATCTCAGCCTTTCCGGGAATCACAGCACCCATGACAAACAGTGCTGCAAGCAAAAATTGAAATATATTCTTCATGATACTTGAATTTTATCGTTATGAATTGATTCGCAATCTTAGAAGTTAAGGCTCAAACCGACTCTGATCTGGCGAGGCGTTGAGTAGTGGCCGCCAGTGTTGACATACAATTTGTACATCTCGATGTAAGCCTGCGGGTCAATCTGGCTGTAGATTTCACGCTGCCATTCAGGAGCTGTCAGATAACCATCGTCGTCAGCATTACCAGTAGCAGGATACACATCGGTGATGTTCTTCGAGTTGAGCAGGTTCAGCACTTGCAAATACACGTTCACGAAAGCCTCGCGACCTGTCTTACCTTCTTTATTACCGCCGATGTTGAACTTGAAGTCCTTGTCGACGCGGAGGTCAAAGCGGAAGGAGGCCGGGATTCTTGAACCATTGTAAGTGCCTTGCAGCAGGCTATTACCGCCAGAGATGGGCGAAGAAACCGTACGAGAAGCAGTATAAGGCGTACCCGAACCACCACCGACAGTCAGTGAGAAACCAGTGTTGGCAAGGATTTGGATAGGAGCCTTGTCGCTGTTCTTGCGGTTGATGACGGGACCGTCATACTTCTTGCCGTCGGCGAATCGGTAGTCAAGCACAAGGTTGAAGCTGTGACGACGGTCGGAGTTGGTCGGGAAGGTGGACCTCAGGTTAGGCACACCAGCAGCAATCAAAGCCGAAGCTGTGGTTGTCGAGGAACCCGTCATATCGGAGAATTGTAAGGTATAACTGGCACGAACACGGGCGTTCTTCGTTCTACGCAAGTCATATTCAGCAGTCAAACCCTTGACGGTACCGAAGTCGAGGTTGCTGTACGAGTTGTAGGCCTTCGGGTAAGCACCATTGAAACGATACATCTGAATCATGTTACGGAGCTCACGATAGTAACCCGTGATGGTCAACGAAGAAGTGTTGGTCACCTTCTGCGTGAAACCAAGTTCATAGTCGATGGTCTGAGCTGGTTTCAGGTTGGGGTTGTCGATTGTTCCAGAGACATCGAGGAAGTTGTAGTAATACAGCGGGCTGCAGTAGTCGGAGCTGGAAGGACGTTGCGTCAACACGTCGTAGTGGGCGAAGAACAAAGCTTCATCCGAAATCGGGAAGGAGAACGAGATACGAGGCATGACGCTCCATGACGGGTCGTAGTCCTTGAACGAATTGATGTCTACTCTTTGCTGGTCGGCATTCTTAATCCAAGGCGAAACGCCCGTACCCTTGTCGAGGACACTAGGATCGGAGATTTCGGCGCCATCGGCATTGTACCAAACGTTGCCGCTACGATAACCGACGATTTCGGTCTTTTCGCTGATCTTGTTGACATAAGGAACAAAATCGTCACCGATATTGCCAGGGATATTAAGCGGGGCATCGTCAACAAGGTGGTCAGCACCGCCCTTGATGTCGCCTACAGTATAGTAATCATAAAGCACGAACGGGTCTTTCAACACGCTCTGGTTGGCATCGTAACGGTCGACACGAACACCAATGTTGAAGATCAAGTCTTTAAATGCGAACTTGTCAGTGATGTAGCCAGCCATATAGATGGGCTGCAAGGAAGCAATCGGACGGGTAAAGTTGCCATCACCATCCTTATCGTTGAAGAAGTTGGAGAGTGAAGGACGTTCCGTCAAACCGTACTTTCTGCTGCCATCATAAGTGTAACCATAGTAGTACACGTAAAGGCTACCGTCACGGGTCAACTCGTCAGCGGAGAACATGTTGAGGTTGAGTCCACCATTCACATAACCTGTCTTCAGGTTACCATCCTTATCATAATATTTGATTGTGTTGTCGTCAAAGTCATATGTGTCAATGAGGATGAATTCAGTACCCGTCACGTCAAGACCCATGGCTTGGCGCAGTCTGGCATCAAACACATATTGCGAATTGGCGTCATACATTCTGTAGTATTTCACTGTGTCAACATAGCCGTCGTAGCTGGTGGCAAAAGGATGAGTCACGTCCAACTCCTTGATGTGGAAGTTAGCCAAGTCTTGCATCAACGTCCAATAGTTGGAACTGTATGACATACCTGCTTGGTTTTGTTGCTCATATTGGAAGCCCAACTTGACTTCGTGGCTATTGTCGCCCTTTCCAATGGTCATGGCCACGTTCGCATTGAAAGCGATCTGGTCAGACACCGACTTGCCATAGCCCGATTGGATGGATCCAGGCACAGAATACAAGCCATACACGGCACCTGGTGCTACACCATTATACAAACCGTTGTTACCCAAAATGGAGTATTTGTTGTCGAAATAGTTGGTCGCGCCATAAGGTCTGTAAAGATCGTAGTAGTTTTGGACATATTGCGACAGTAACGGGTTGAACTCCGAGGGAGTAAACTCAATGAGAGTATCGTGGTCCCAACTATTCAGCACAAAGACGTTCCTGAAGTTTTGAAGGTTTGTCGTGTCGCCGTCAACTGCAACGCCATTGACATCTCCGATGCCATAGGTAGCTTCCTTTCTGGTGAGGAACTTACCCAAGTTGCCATAGGCAAACAAGTTGTTCCACAAATCGGGGTCTCCATATTCGGAAGTGACGTGCGTGTAGTCCAACTGCAAACTATAGTAGAAGTTGGAAATCAGCGCAGTGCTTTCGGGATCGGTCGGGAAACGATGCGTGAAACGGATATAACCACGATACGTGCCAGACTTGCTCTTATAGTTCTTGTCGGTATTGAAGTAATACTGGCTGCGACCGCTGGCGTAATGGCCAGTGCGGTAATACATCGAACCGCCGATGGTCAAGTTGGTGTTCTTACTCGTACGGATGTTGAAGTTGCCCGTCACATTAATGTTTTGGTTGGCCGAGTTGTTGAGGAACCTCGTGTAAACCAAGTCGTCTTTCTGTGTGTAGGCAGCGGTTTGATAGGAACTGAAGCCGAGACCTGTCAAAGTCAACGGGGTCTTCTCAATGTGATCCATCCATTCGTCGGTGGCATGGTAGAAACCTGTCGCCGAAAGCGAACCCACTTTGTTGTAGTTCCAGTCGGCAGCAAGGAAGAAGCCGAGCAAAGCTTCCTGGTCATTCTTCTTGCTCTTGAGGAGCGGTCCTTGCAAGCTACCGCCAACACGGGTATGGCCGTAGCCTTCAACAGACTGTTCCACTTCGAGGCCGCCACCCCAAGTACGGCTGGGGCCCTTGGTGGTCATGTTGATGATACCGCCCATGGCGTCACCATACTGGGCTGGAGTACCACCCAAGATAACATCGACCTGGTCGATGGCACCTTGAGGCACGCTGGCACTACCAATGACCTTCACACCGTCAATGTAGTAAACGGCGCTTTCACGGGCACCACGGATACTACCGACCTCACCGTCGCTGGAGAACACGCCACCAACGCTGGAGGCGACGCCCTCTGCCGAACGGTTCGGCAACTTGGAGATTTCTTCTGCGGTGATGGATGCACCTGAAGTCGTGTTGTCCTTTGAAATCAAAGGAATCTCGTAATCGATGATGGTGACTTCATTCAAGTTGATGGCGCCACTCTTCATCTTAAAGTCGTAATAGGTGATCTTGTTGGCTGGAATCACAATGTTCTTCGTAACGAAGGCATTGTAGCCGACGCAGCTCGCCTTGAGGTCATACGTTCCCGGAGGAATCGGGTTGATGTCGTAGTTACCGTCGAAGTCAGAGGACGTACCTCCCACCTGCGATCCGCCTTTTTCAACAATGACGTTTGCAAATGGTACCGGTTCACCAGTTTCGTCGGTAATCT
>CAMZEK010000038.1 GCA_947305795.1 uncultured Bacteroidales bacterium
AGCCTTGGTCTTGTAGCCCTGGCTGGTGAGGATGACTTGGCCGTTGGTGGCCTTCAAATTGAACTGGAACTCGCCGTTCTTTCTGCTTGTGATTTCAAATTTACCCATTTTTTCGTGTTTTTAAGGAGGTTTAGGGTGCAAATATATGTTTTTTATCGCAATGCAACCAATGAAAATAATTTTTTTGCATCATTTCACAAAAAATCTTCTCATTGCAACCTCGCCAAAAGTTCGTCGCGGTAGCTGGCCCCGACGGGAACCTTGTTGCCGGCCACGGTGACGTCCGACTTGTCCAAGTCCTGTATGTGCTTGAAAGACACGATGTAAGACTTGTGGACACGCACAAAACGGTCTTTCGGCAACAGCCCTTCCAAGTCCTTCAAAGCAAACAAGGCCGTGATGCGCCGCTGCATGGTGTGGAAAGTGACATATTCGTGCTGCCCTTCGATGAAAATCAGGTCATCGTAATTGATCTTATATAGTTTATAATCAGCCTTTACCGTGATGAAATCGTTCGACTTGCTGATGGTGTCGGCGGGCAGTTTTTCCGTCCGTCCTTCCTGCGGCTTCACGTTACCGATGGCCTTGTTGATGGCCTGGATGAAACGCGGGAAGTCGAAAGGCTTCAGCAGGTAGTCAGAAACGGCCAAATTGAAGGCGTCGACGGCGTACTCCGAATAGGCTGTGGTGAAAATGACGGCGGGCTTGTTCTCCAAGCTCTTGACTAACTCAAGTCCCGTCAAATCAGGCATTTGAATGTCCAAAAGCATGATGTCCACTCGATTGCTTTTCAAGGCTTCCATGGCCTCAAAAGCATTCGAACAAGTGGCCACCAACTGCAAGGATTCCACCTTGGAGATATAGTCCTGCAACAGCTTTTGCGCCAAGTATTCGTCGTCGACGACAATCACGTTATATTTCTCTTTCATAGCTCAATCTTGACTTTATATGTATCCTTATCTTGCTCAATGTCAAATAAATAATCATTTCCATAGTGCAACATCAAGCGTTGCTGCACGTTCTTTTGTCCTATGCCCGACTTCTTGTCGTCGGAAACCACGGTAACAGGCTTGGCGTTTTCGGCCACCGTGTTTTCTGCCTCAAAACGGAATCGGTTGTCCGTCAGCCGGATGCTGACATGCACATAGCCGTCGGGATGCGTCTCCAAACGGCTGTATTTGAAGCAGTTCTCGATGATGGGCTGCAACAGCATGGGTGCAATCATGAAATCCTCATTCTCCACGTCCTTCACCAAATGCACATCGCGGCGACCGCCCATACGCATCATCTGGAAGTCGATGAAGTTCTCTATGTACTTGATTTCCTTGCTCAAAGGAATCATGTCGGCCTGACAATCGACGAGCACGTAGCGCAACATCTCAGAGAGTTTCAGCACCCCATTGGCAGCGTTGTCGTCGTGGGTGTAAACCATTGAATAGATGTTGTTTAGGGCGTTGAACAGGAAGTGCGGGTTGATTTGTGACTTCAAGTAACGCAGCTCCATGTCTAGCTTCTCGCTCTTCAGCTTGTCGGCGATGATTTTGTCCTCGTTCTCTTTGCGCTGGAAATAGAAAATCACCACGACGGCAAAGGTGGCGATGACCCAAATCAGGCGTACCATAAAGGCCATGAAAGTGAGAGGGAATGCGACAATCTCACTGAAAGGCCGCTTCTCGATGAAATGCAGGAAACAGATGTCGATGCCTATCGACAAGGCCGCCCAAATGGGGAGCACGAAGATGGAAATCAGGATGAAGAAGACCAAACGTTTCTTTGCCAACAAACTGGCTATCAAAACTTTGTTTACAAAAAGCACTTCAAGCACCACCATCCCGACAAAACACAGCGAACTGACCACACGGAAGAGCATATTGCCCGTGGAATGCACCGCGAAAAAGATAATGAACAGCACAATCCAGATGACACCCCATTTGTAGAGGCGCTCCAATAGGTCGAGGTTGGCTGTGGGCAATGTCGGCAACGTCCTTTTCTTCATTCTCATGATTTTGAGTGCAAAAATAAGACGAAAACCCAAACTTCCGACCGCTTTTCAACGAAATTTGTGAAAATGTCAATAAAGGAAATACTGAAGAAAGCCGACATGAAAACAAAACTGAACATTTTTCATTGAACACATGAAATATTTCGTTGAAATCTGCGTCTAAGACTATGCAATTTTACTACTTTTGCACCTTATTTATATAAACGACCTATCAACAGAGGAAATAACCTATGAACAAACTGGTTTTCAGATTTTTAATTATTTCAACAATAATCATTACCCCGATTTTCGCGATGGCGCAAGAGGGCGTTTCGACTGGCTCAACGCCCCTCATGCTCACCCTTGACCAAGCCTTGGAGATTGCCCTTTCGGAAAGCAACACCATCAAAATCGCGAACATGACCGTGGAGAAGACGGGCTATGCGAGAAAAGGCAGCTACGCCTCGCTTTATCCGAATATCAGCGCAAGCGGCACCTACCAACGTACCCTGCTCAAACAAGTGATGGTGATGGACATGGGTGGTCAGACAATGGAAATCAAGGTGGGCCGCGATAACAACATCACCACCACAGCATCGGCCAGTATGCCCTTGGTGAACGCACAACTTTGGGAGAGCCTGAAACTGTCGGGCATGGATGTGGAACTTGCTGTGGAACAAGCGCGTTCGTCGAAAATCGGGATGGTCAAGCAGGTAAAACAGGCTTTTTATGCTGTTTTGCTTGCACAAAAGTCTTTTGATGTGGTTTCTGAGGTTTACACCAACGCCCAAAAGAACTACGAAAAGACCGAGCAGCGCTTCAACGTGGGCAAGGCCTCGGAGGTGGAACGCCTGCGTGCACAAGTCACGATGATGAACGCCGAGCCGAATGTGTCGAGCGCCGAGAATGCGGTTTTGTTGGCCACTTGGCAACTGAAAGCCGTCATGGGCATAGACCTGGACACCGACATTGAGGTGGTTGGCGATTTGAACGATTACACCAACGCGATGCTTACGCCTTACGTCTCCGAAGATAACATCAGCAACAACAGCACTTTGTTACAGCTTGATATTCAGAACCGCATGCTTGAATCGACCATCAGGATGCAAAAAAGACAATACATTCCCACTTTAGCTGCAAGCATCAATTTCAATTACAGCGCGATGGGTGACGAAACGCTGAATTGGTTCCCATCATCCAATGCTGCAGTGAGCCTCAGCCTCCCTGTTTTCGACGGCTTCCAAAAGCATTTCAACATTAAGCAAAGCAAGGTAAGCAAAAACATGCTCGAGCTGCAGCGCGAAGACACCGAACGCAATCTGCGCATCGCCATCCGCAACTACAATGACCAGATGGCACTCTGCATCAAAAATTACCAAGCCGCAGATGCCACGGTGGGGATTGCACAAAAGAGCTACGACATCTCGGAAAAGATGTACGAAGTCGGAAAGGCCACTCTGGTGGAACTTAACGACGCCCAAGTGGCTTTAATGCAGGCCCAACTCACGCAGGCACAGGCAGTTTACAACTTCATGGTCGCCAAGGCCGCGTTGGATGAACTGATTGGAAAAGAAGAATAACCAAGTCGGCGTTTCGACAAGCTCAACGACCTTAGGTCCCTGAGCCTGTCGAAGGGCCGGAACAAATAGAATAAAACCTACAAATCAATGAAATACAATAAACTAACCCTTATCACTCTTGCCGCTGCCCTGTTAATGACGGCTTGCGGCTCAAAAGACAACTCAACCACCACGACGGGACAAGATGCACCAAAAGCCATGCCCGTGGTCAGCGTCATCACAGTGCAGGCCGAGGACGTCGACGTCACCAACACCTTCACTTCCAATGTGGAGCCTTACGCCACGAATAATATTGTCTCGCAGACAGCAGGCCGTATTGTGAGCATCAAGGCAGAGGTAGGACAGAAAGTTCACAAAGGTCAGCTTTTGGCCACCATGGACGATGTCAACCTCGCTAAGACGCGTATGCAATATGTCAACGATTCGACAGAACTCGTTCGTCTTACCGAGCTTTACAATATTGGAGCCTTATCGCAGGCCGACTACGACATGGCGAAACTAGCTTTGAACATCACCAAGAAAACCTACAATAACCTGGCTGAGAACACCTATCTCCGCAGTCCCATCAACGGCGTGGTGACGGCCCGCAACTACGACAAAGGCGACATGTACAGTATGGCGCAACCCATTTTTGTCGTGGAACAAATCACGCCTGTGAAGATGTTAGTCAACATTTCGGAGAGTCTGTTTACCCAAGTCCACAAAGGCATGGAGTTTGACATCTCCGTCGACGCCTACCCCAACGAGGTCTTCAAGGGCACGGTGAACCTGCTCTACCCCACCATCAATTCGGCCACGCACACCTTCCCCGTTGAGGTCATCTGTCAAAACACCGACCAAAGGCTGCGTCCGGGCATGTTCGCCCGCGTGACGGCCACCTTCGGCACCAACCACAATGTCGTTGTCCCCGATGTCGCCGTCGTCAAGCAGCAAGGCTCAGGAGAGCATTTCATCTATGTGCTCAACGCCGACAACACCGTGACTTACACCAAGGTGGAACTCGGTCGCCGTTTGGGGAACCGCTACGAAGTCCTCTCTGGCATCAACGAGGGCGACAGAATTGTCACTGAGGGACAAGTTAGACTTAAAAATGGCGTTAGTGTAACCGTAAAATAAATGCGGAATTAAAAATGTGGAATTAGGGCGAAGCCCAGCGTCGCATTGTGACATTCAGCACATTCCGAATTAAAAAACAACAAGATGAGTCTACAACGAACAGCAGTCAATAATCCGGTGACGACGGCCTTGATTTTCGTCGCCATCGCCATTTTCGGCATCTTCTCCCTGATGAACCTCTCCATCAACCAGTTACCCAACATGGAGACCAACTTCATCATGGTGATGACATCCTACCCAGGAGCCAGTGCCGCTGACATCGAGACCAACATTTCCAAGACTTTGGAGAACACACTGAATGCCGTCCCCGACTTAAAGCACCTCTCCTCCACTTCACGCGAGAACACTTCGGTGCTTTCCTTGGAGTTTGAGAGCGGCATCGACATCGAGACGGCCACCAACAACGTGCGCGACAAAATCGACATGGTGCGAAACTACCTTCCCGACGGCGCAACCAACCCCGTCTTGTTCAAGTTCAACGCCGAGGACATGCCCATCATGCTCCTCAGCGTGACGGCGGAAGAGAGCCTGCCCGCCTTGGACAAGATTATTGAAGACCGCGTCACCACGCCCTTGGCACGTGTGAGCGGTGTGGGTACGGTCTCCGCCAACGGTGCACCCAAACGTGAAATCCAAGTCTACGTCGACCCGAACAAGTTGGAAGCTTACAACCTGACTTTGGAAAGCATTTCCAACACTTTGGCCACCGAAAACCGCAATGTCCCAGCCGGTTACATCGATATCGGTTCCAACAGCTACAGCCTGCGTATCCAGAAGGAATTCACCTCCGCCAAAGAAATGGAGGATGTCATCGTCGGCTCGCGCGGCAATGCACCCATCTATCTGCGTGACGTGGCGCAAGTCATTGACGGCTCAGAGGAACGCATTCAGGAGTCGTACAGCAATGGTCGTCAGGGTGCCACCATCGTTATTCAAAAGCAGACCGACGCCAATGCTGTCAACGTCATCAAGGGCATCAAGAAGCAGCTGAAAGAAATTGAACCCACGCTGCCCTCTGATGTCAAGCTGAACATCATCGTCGACGGCTCCTTGACTATTCAGAACACCATCAACAACCTACGTGACACCATTTTCATCACCTTCATCTTAGTGATGCTCGTCGTGTTTGTATTCTTGGGTCGCTGGCGTGCCACCTTCATCATCGTTTTAGCCATCCCGATTTCACTGTTGGCTTCGTTGATTTACCTGTTTGCCACTGGCAACACGCTGAATATCATTTCCATGTCGTCACTGACCATCGCCATCGGTATGGTGGTGGACGACGCCATCGTGGTCTTGGAGAACATCACGACACACATCGAACGTGGCTCGAAACCCAAAGAGGCTGCCGTACACGCCACCCAAGAGGTGCAACTGTCGGTAATTGCTTCCACCTTAACCATGTTGGCAGTGTTTCTGCCGCTGACGATGATCAAAGGCACCACAGGCGTGATGTTCAAGCAGTTGGGTTGGATTGTGTCCATCATCATGGTTGTATCCACCACCGGCGCCTTGACTTTGGTGCCGATGATGTGCTCCAAGATGCTGGTGATGAACCCGCACCAAAGCAAGTTCCACAAAGCCCTCTTCCGCCCCATCAACAAGGGCTTGGATGCCATCAGCAACGCATACGCCCGACTCATCAACTGGTGTCTCGGTCATCGCAAGGTGATTATTTTCAGCATGTTGGTGTTGTTCGTCCTGTCTGTCGTTTTCCTTGCTCCGACTTTGAAGACCGAAATGATGCCCAAGTTAGACGAAGGCCGTTTAAGCATCAATATTGAGTTGCCGACAGGCACAGGACAAGACGTCACAGGAGCTTTCGCTAAGAGCCTTGCCGAAGACTTCATGCAAATTCCCGAAGTGAAGATTTGCAACTACAGCTTCGGCCAAGCCGACTCCGACAACGCTTTCGCCTCGATGCGAAGCAACGGCACCCACATCATGTCGTTCAACCTGCGTCTTGGCACCAAGACCGAACGTCGCAAAGCGGGATTGCGCAAAACCAGTGAAGTGGCCGATGAGATTCGCGCCAAGCTCAACGCCATGCCCGAGATCAAGAAAGCCAACGTCAACGAAGGCGGTGGCGGCATGGGTGGTATGAGCACCGTGCAAGTGGAGGTATACGGCTACGATTTCACCACCACCGATAATGTGGCCAACGAAATTGCCCAAAAGCTCCGCGACCGCGGCATCCTACAAGTCATCGTAGGTCGTGATGCTTACACACCTGAATATCAAGTTGATTTTGACCGCGAAAAACTTGCCTTGAACGGCTTGAACAGCACCACGGCGGCCACCTATGTCAAAAACCGCATCAACGGCTCGGTAGGTTCTTATTACCGCGAGGATGGCGAAGAATACGATATCCGCGTGCGCTACGCCCCTGAGTTCCGCAAGAGTGTGGAAGACATTGAGGACATTAAAATTTACAACAGCTACGGACAACCCGTCCGCGTAGGCGACCTCGGCGAAGTAGTCGAATCCTTGACCCCGCCTCAAATCCAACGCAAGGACCGCGAACGTATGGTCAGCGTCACTGCCGTTGTTGGCAAGGGTCAGGTGCTGAGTGACGTGGTCAAGATGTGCGAGGAAGTCATTGCTGACACGGAAATCCCGTCCGAAATCATGACCAAAATCGCCGGCGACTACGAAACCCAACAAGAAATGTTCGGCGACCTGCTCACCCTGCTTGTCCTCATCATCATCTTGGTTTACATTGTGATGGCCTCGCAGTTCGAGAACCTGATGAAGCCTTTCGTCATCATGTTCTCCGTGCCGTTCACCTTCACTGGCGTGCTGCTCGGCCTCTGGGCCACCAACACCGCTTTGGGCGCGATGGCCTTCGTCGGCGTCTTGATTCTGATGGGTATCGTCGTGAAGAACGGTATCGTGCTCATCGACTACACCACACTTTTGGAAGAGCGCGGCGTAGAGGTCAAGGAAGCCACTGTGAGGGCTGCCCGTTCGCGTCTGCGTCCTATCTTGATGACCACCCTCACCACCGTTTTGGGTATGATTCCGTTGGCCATCGGTCGCGGCGAAGGTGCAGAGATGTGGAACGCCTTGGGCATCACCGTAGCTTGGGGTTTGACGGTTTCCACTTTGATTACCCTGTTGTTGATTCCCGCACTTTACTGTTCACTTGAAACCCGTGCCGTGCGCCGCAAGAGACGCAAAGCCGAGGAAGCGCTTACTAAAACTGAAAACATTCGATAACCATGAAAGCCATCCTAATCACATACAACCAAGCCTACTACGACGAAATCGCCAAAGTACTGAATGACAACGGCGTAAAGGGTTTTACAGAATGGAACGAAATCAAAGGCCACGGTAGCGACACTGGCGAGCCGCACTACGGAACACACGCCTGGCCGACCCTCAATAACGCCATCATCAGCATCGTCCCCGACGGTGCTGTCGACGGCATCCTGAAGCAACTAAAAGAAAAAGACCGCAAAGCCCCCGAGTTAGGGCTTCGGGCTTTTTTCTGGACGGTGGAGGGGATGGTTTGACGGCAACGATATGGCTATGCAAGACTTCGCCATCGGCTTCATCATCGGCGTGGTGCAAGACCACCCTTGACTTCAGCGGGGATGTGTTTATTAATCTTTGTTTTTCCGCACCACAATTGATGCTTCCTTTTGATACGGCTTGCAATAGTTTGTATACAACTCCTCATTTTCCAAACGGAACAAATCACTGTCGAATTTCAAGATGGTCCTTGAGGGGAAATAATTGATGGTGAATCTTTTAGAACGGACTGTTGTTTCGCCACGGACTTCCATTTGTTGCATCAACTCTTGTCGTAGCGCAGCAATTTTATTCTCAATCCCGCTCTTCAAATCAATCAAGCGAGACAATTCCTCGTCGTATTTGTCAAACCAATTACTCTCTTCTTGCCCAAAAATCAACTTTTTCAGACGAGAACGTATGGCACCTTCGTTTCGGCCAAATTCTTCCATCAATTCTGACATTGATAATCCCTTGGAATGTAACTTGATCAGCATCTCATCATCTTCTTGAGTCCATTTTGCATAAGCATTAGAATATAGCCGCTTTTGCTCTTCCATATAACTCATTACATTATCATGCTGGGAATCCACAAACCTCGGATTGTCAGTTGTTGTTGAAACGGAATAGTTCAACACTGCTGCCACCAATTTGAAATGGAACCCTTCAAACTCCATTCCCAATGACAAGGTGAGATAAACATTCTGCAAATCCGAAAAACTATCGGGGTCTTTCTTGAATTCATCCAAGAAAACAGGGTCAGTAATTGAGAAATCGTAATTTGTTCCATAATAGGAAAACTTCATCCGATATTTTGACTTTTCCCGTTCCTCATCAATGTAGGCTTGTGCTTTATCTAACCTTATCAACATCAAAGAATAGTCAAGCACTTCAATCATTGTTGCAGGAACAGCCTTCCCGCTTGAATAGAAAACATTTTGGTGCTTGTTATCAATACACTGGCAGAGCAATTCGTCATTTTGGATGAAAAATCCATTTTGATATTGCAATTTTGAATACTTTACGTCTTCATTGTGGGGATTATTAGGACAAGGAACCACATCTGATATTTTGACGAGTGAGAAAAGTTCCATTCCATTGGCGACTTCTGTAGGTATAGCACCATCGGCGGTGTTTGAAACGGGTCTGATCCAACGAGGACGCCCGTCAGGATGACGTACAACAATAGGTTTACGTCCAGAATCAAAAACGATTTCGATACCTGCCAAGCATCTTCCTCCATACTTATAGGAATTGGCCAAACAAATGAAATACTTATCCATAACCTTATTAGACCAAATGGGTGATTTCTATCTTTTCGGAGCTATGCTTTTTCATATATTCCACCAGCAATCTGCGATGACATTGTTCGGGAGTATCTTCGCTGCAAAGGAAACAAGAGCCATCGAAAGGCTTGATTCCGTATTTGCGCAAAATGTCCCTATCAGAGAGCAATTTGGTGTATATTCTTTCATATTCTTCCCAATCCACTTCTTGCTTATGCCATTGGTCAAGTAATTCCTTGGTTGGAGCGAAGTCAGCAATGTGAATATACGGAATATGGCAGATTTCGTTCACGAAGAACTTCAAATCATTGCCCTTGGCGAACCCAGCCAATTGGCTGCTATTGTTGATACGGACATCTACCAGTTGTTTCACTCGGCTATCCTTAAGCAGGTTGAAAAAATGTTCTGCACTTTTCTTTGTAAATCCAATAGTATAAAGGGAAATCATTTCAATAATCCTCCTCTAATTGCAATTGCGGTTTATAGCCTATTTCCTTGTTCTTCAATCGATATGCGTCTATTCGCTGTTCTTCTTTGGTGTAAGTTCCAAAAAGAAGGTCTACTTCAGGAAGATGGTATTTCCTTGAGTGCAAATAGCCTTCAATCATTTCCTTCTCTAATTTGTCGTGTGAAGCCAATTTGCCATCTTTCAATATGTGTTGAACATCAAGACCCTGGTCGTAGAAATAGCGGGAAACCAATGAAAATCTATGGCATTCCAACGGTTCGGCCTCCGAGCACATCAAAGCGATTCGAAACCCCTTTTCCAATCCATTCATTAATCTTACAACACCTTGCTTGAAGTTGATAGTCTCAACTGCCCATTCAAAATTCACTTGCCCGACTTTTTCGTCAATGCAATCGGTACGTCTGGCGCCAAACTCTTCTCCAAAAAACAGATAATGTACACCTTGGCTTTTCAAGAACCACTTCAAATTCTCTTGATTGAATTGTGGTGAGTACTTACTGGCTGGCACACTCCTGACATCAACAATGCAATTGACACCATGTAGAGATAACAATGCAAGAAATTCTTCCTGAGTTTGACTTGAATGGCCTATGCTATATAGACTGTAATCACACATATTTTTCAATTCCAATTATTCCAAATGCAAAAGTACAAATTATTTCTCAATTATCCTCCAATCTCATCCAACTCTAACCATCTCAATTCCTTCTCATCAAGCAAGTCTTTGATTTCCTGGAGGCGGTTGCCCATTTCGTGCAATTTCTGGTAGTCGATTTCGGTGTTCAAGGCTTCCGTTAGGGCTTGTTTTTCGGCTTCAAGGTCGGCTATTTCTTGCGTAAGAGTCTCATATTCACGCTGTTCCTTGAAGGAACGTTTCATTCTCTCGCGTTGTTTCGTGGGCCTCACTTCTTCCTTTACCTGCAATGACTTCTCCTTGCGTTCCTCTTTTAGCTTGGCATCAAGATAGTCCTTGTATTGCGAATAGTTGCCCATAAAGCCCTTGACATTGCCATCGCCTTGAAAAACAAAGAGTTGGTCAACGACTTGGTCCATGAAGAAACGGTCGTGGGAAACCACCAACAAGCAGCCTTTGTAGCCTTGCAAAAAGTCCTCCAATTTCTGTAAAGTCAATAAATCGAGGTCGTTGGTCGGCTCGTCGAGGATGAGAAAATTGGGATTCTGCACCAAAACCGTGAGTAGATAGAGCCGCCGTTTCTCGCCGCCACTGAGCAGGGCCACAGGCTGCCGATGCATCTTGTAGGGGAACATGAAATGCGCCAACAACTGGTCGGCGGTATAGACCTTGTCCTTGCCATAGTTGATGACTTCGGCGACATCACGCACGGTGCTCAACACGGTCTTGCTCTCGTCGAACTGAATGCCTTCTTGACGGTAATAGCCGTAAGTCACTGTTTCTCCTGTTTTTATGCGACCTCTATCGGGCAAAACGCTACCCGTTATCAAGTTCAAAAAGGTGGACTTCCCCACTCCATTCTTGCCGATTAGGCCGATACGCTCGCCACGCTTGAAGACATAATCGAAATCCTTCAAAACGGCAAGGTCGCCGTAGGATTTCGATACATTGCTCATTTCCAGTATCTTGCCGCCAAGCCGTTGCATCTGCAAACCAAATTCAAGGCGTTCGTCTTGCTCTTGGTATTTTGAACGTTCCTTCAAGTCGTAAAATGCGTCGATGCGGCTTTTCGATTTACCCGTTCGGGCCTGTGGGGTACTACGCATCCATTCCAGTTCGTGCTTCAAAAGCTGGCTGTTACGTTCAGCCGTGGCGCGTTTTACCTCCTCGCGCTCACGACTTTTTTGGACATAATAGTCGAAGTTACCGTTGTGGGTGTACATCACGCCTTGATAGAGTTCAAAAATCTTATTGCACACTCTATCAAGGAAATAGCGGTCGTGTGTGACCATTAGCAGCGTCATACTCGATTGGGTGAGGAACTTCTCCAACCACTCCACCATCTCCACATCCAAATGGTTGGTGGGCTCGTCAAGAATCAGGAAATCAGGCTCGTGCAGCAAGACCAAGGCCAAGGCCAAACGTTTCACTTGTCCGCCCGAAAGCTCGTCGACCGATTGCTCCAAGTTGGTGATGGCAAAACGGGTCAGATACTGCCTCGCTTTGAGGTGTTGTTCTTCGTTGAGATTGGCCAACAAATCCGTAATACATGTTCCTATTGGATACACGGGCAGCTGCTCCAAGTAGCCGATTTTCAAGTCATTGGCATAGGTAATCGTCCCCGAATCGGGCGACTCCTGCCCCACCAGAATCTTCAGCATCGTGGACTTGCCCGAGCCGTTGGTGGCAATCAAGGCGGTCTTGTCGCCCTTCTCAATACCGAAAGTGACATCCTCGAAAAGCGTCTTAATGCCGTATGACTTGGATATGGCGTTGACCGACAGATAGTTCATTTCGCAAACCGCTTGACATACTCGATTGGATACTGCGATTTCTCCGAAACCTGCTCGACCGTCATGCCCGATTTGAACAACCTCTTGATGACGGCATCCATTGGCTCGCCGACCTCAATAATATGGAAATCAGGATCATAAAAGCGAACAATACGCTGTCCCCAAGGCGCTTCCTCGACAGGATGAACATATTGAATCTCGGGAAACTCCTTCAGATATTCAAGGAACTTGTCAAAGTCTTTCTCCTCGAAATAAAGCTCGGCATCGTTTGGTTTTCTACGAACATTGTTCGTATGGATCATCGCCTTCCATTTCTTTATCTCTTGCAGTGCAAAACCGCCTTCAAATTGGACATTCTCACCAAAATTAAAGGCAACGCGGTCACCAATCACCTCTTCATAAAAGGTGATTGCCTTTTCCATGTCGGTAACCACCAGCAGCGGACATTTGAATTTCAGCATAACATTAGGTTTTAAGATTTTGCAAAAATAAAAAAAGCCTCGCATCCGATGACACGAGGCTTCAACTTTTTGTCTTCACAAAGATTATTTCTTCTCCTTGGGCAACACCGCGAACTTGTAGATACACAGTTGGCTGTATTCCATACCAGGATCCAAGATGGGGAACGGTGCCAAAGTCTCATGGTTGATGGCGTCAGGGAAAAACTGCGTTTCCAAAGCCAAGCCCTCACGATAGGCCAAAGGCTTGCCGCACTTGCCTATCCCCTTGCCGTTGAAGAAGTTGCCGCTGTAGAACTGAAGTCCCACTTGGTCGCTCCAAAGCTGCATCTCGCGTCCGCTCATAGGCTCGGTTAGGGTGGCGCACCAAGTGTAGGCTTTCGGGTCACTCTTGTCGACAATCCAGTTGTGATCGTAGCCTTTGGCATTCGTCAACTGCTCGTCCGTTTCATTGATGTGTTCGCCGATGCGGTGCTTCTCGCGGAAATCAAACGGGGTGTTTTTCACGCCGGAGAATTTGCCTGTGGTCACAATTTTGTCGTTGATGACGGTCATGTACCTCGAATTGATTTGCAGCTCATGGTCAAGAATGGTACCGTTGCCTTCGCCCTTCAGGTTAAAGAAAGAATGGTGCGAGAAGTTGCACAACGTAGGCGCATCGGTAGTGGCTTTATACCTGATTTGGAACTGGTTATCGTGCGTCAAAGTGTAAGACATCGTTACGTCGAGATTGCCAGGGAAACCGTCCAAGCCGTCGGGGAATAAAGCATGCATCTGCAACACACTATCGTTGGTCGAAACCACGTCCCAAACCATCTTGTCGGCACCGATGATGCCACCGTGAAGTGTGTTCTCACCGTCATTCTTAGGAAGCTGATACTCAACGTCATTCAAAGTGAATGTGCCGTTGGAAATACGGTTGGCGCAACGTCCGACAACAGCACCAAGATAACGCTCGCCTTCGTTGTTCAAATACTTGTCGATATGGTCGTAGCCCAAAACGATGTCCTCATAGCTGCCGCGACGGTCGGGCATCCACAAGGCGACCACACGGCCACCGTAATTCGTGACCTGCATCGTAAGGAAACCATTGTGCAAAGTATAGAGTGACACTTGTTTGCCGTCCACGGTCGTGTTGAAGTTGGCGGCATCAATCAGTTTGATTTGCTTTTTATGGTTGCAACTAGCTAATAATAAAGCAATTGCAAAAATAGACAATACTTTTTTCATTCCAAATTTCCAAATTTTGAGCGGCAAAATTACAAAAATAGATTAAAACCTGCAAACCATTTTTCAGTTTGTTCTTGAAACGCCATGATAATCAACGGTTTTATGTTTGCGCAAAAATTCAATTATCATTTCCTCGGAGGTTTTGAACGTGCTTCTGCCTTCATCTTCGCTTTTTATGTCGATTGTGGAGGCCATATAACTGTTGAAGGCCACCTTATACACTTCTTTCGTAGAGAAGGTCGCGCCGTCCATTTCAACCCAAACACTTTTACCGTCGTCTCCGACAGTGTAATTCATGCCAGACACAAAGGAAGGGAAACCGCCGTTTTTACGGTAACTGTTAAGAATGAAATGCTTCACTTGAGCTCCTGTCATTTGATAGACAATGACTTCGTTATTAAACGGGTCGATGCTATAGACATCTTTTATCGTAATGGGACCTTTTTTCAAATAGTCGACACGTATTCCGCCCGTGTTCTGGAAAGCGAAATCAACCCCGCTGATTTCACGAATAGCATCGGTCATCATGCAGCCGATTTCCTCCTTATTCTCAAACTTAGTCAAAGCCGTTGCAATGGCCTCGTTGAGTGCAGGTGCATCGTTGAACTCATTCAACATTTTACTCACTTCCTTATTTTCACGCTTTACTCCATTGACATTCAGCACTACAGCATCCTTATTGACGAGTTTCCCATCCTTGAACTTCAGCTTCACCAAAGTAGCGTATTTCAAATTAGAGCCTGACTGCGTAATCAACACGCCGTTGGTCTCGGAAGGATGCTCTATCAAAATATGGCTATGACCACCGATGATGACATCCATCCAAGGATTGGCCTGAGCCAACTCCAAATCCTCCTCAAAACCACAATGTGACAGCAAAATGAAGGCATCAGACTGATTTTTAAGGTATTTGTAATCGGGTAACACTGTATTGGCACGTTTGAAACTCACCTTTTTCAAATTATTGGGATGGGTACCCGGAAGTCCGTCCGAACGAAGTTCTATCATGCCTACAACTGCTATTCTAATCCCTTGATTTTCAAAAAGTACATAGGGTTTTACATCAAGTTTGACTGAATCAGGGATGATGATATTGGCGCAAATGAAAGGGAAATTAGCCCTTTCGATGTCGTGTTGCAAGTTGTCAATGTTGGCATCCCACTCGTGGTTGCCTACCGCCGAAACATCAAAACCCATGGTATTCATCAGGGTAATCATGGGATAGTTTATAGGGTCATATTGGTCGTTGACAGGGTTTCCTGTGCGGTTGTCGCCCGCCGAAAAAACCAATAAATTCGGATAAATGGCACGCAAACTATCCACCATTGTGGCAAATTTGGGGAATTGGTCGATGCTGGAGTGCATGTCGTTCACAGAGAGAATGGCGATTTCGGTTTCGCCTACAGCTACTTGATTTTCACTTTGTTTAGTTTGATTCTCAGGCTGGTAATGAAGGATGAGATACAAGACCACAGCCAATAAGGCTAAAAGCAATAACAACTTCTTTTTGTTCATACCTAAATCAATAAGTCAAGAGTGAATAGTTTTGGGTAAAAAACCTAATCAGAACCCGGATGATCTCCCGTGTCCTCGACGGCGGTTACGGTCATGGGAGAAAGTGGCACACGCGTCTTTTCCCAAAGATTTCAGGGAAACAGCAACACCCAATGTCAGTTCAAGACCTTGTGGCAAGCGGCTTCCTGTATCATTGTACACATTTACATTTGAGGCAGTCGCGGTGCCTTGCTTTTCCATGGCAGAATAGGTGTTGGTCAGTCCTTGATGGTAGGTCGCGGCCAGTTTCAACAAGAGGTCACGGCCACCTATCTCCACCTTGCTGCGGATGCCCAATCCAGCATAAACACCGCCATAGAATAAAGCCATATTGGCACTGCCCACACCAATACTATCATTCAGCAGATAAGGAGCGCTACGTTGCATGAGAATCTTTCCGCCCAACCGCACGCCACCTTCCGCGCCGACAGTCAGATAAGGCTGGATCCAAGGAGTGATAGGCCAGCGAAACTCCACTGGAATGCGCAAATCGACATAATGCACTTTCATGGTGTAATGCACATTACAACCAGTAGGTAAATGTGTGTATTTCAATCCCGTACCACGTCTAACATACATGACTTCAGGAGCCACCGAAAAATAGTTGTTTAAAGGGATGTCTGCAAAAACACCACCTGTCGGAAAGAACATCGTGTCCTCTGGCAGTTGGTTCAGTGCTGGATTGCGCCAATACATCATCTGCGAAATGTTCACGCCACCTTTGACACCCACGCAAATCCACTGTTTCTCATATTGCTTTTTCTTGTTCTGACGTGCTTGAGCCTGTGTTTCCACCTGAAACATGGCCAGCATCAATAGAAAAATACAAAACTTTTTCATAACATTCTACCAATTACTACGTTCGGCTAAATTGTCTCCATCCTTGTAAATGAAATAAGAGCCCACTTCCTGCAAAGGTACACCGGCAGGCTCGCTTTCTGCTGCCAATACAATTGTGGCATAGCGAAAATCAACGATGCCATCTCCCGTCACTTTTCCTTTTATGGCAACGCCCTGACGACTTCTCAAAGTGTAATTGCTGTTCCCATATTGATAATCAGTAATCTCTTTTTCTTCGATGAAATAAACTAAAAAGTCACCCGTCTCGCCATTACCTTTCACGAATGCCGTGTCAGTGATGTTATCGGTGGCTTCATTCATTTCAACAGTCACGAGGCTGTTGTTTTGGTCAGAGAAATGCAAATACACGTTCAAAGATTCGGTCAACAAAGGCCAGTCTGCCACGTTGCTACTCACCCTTACCTTTGGACTCACTACATAATCGCCTTTGATGTCAGGTGGGAACGGCCCTGATTGAACGGTTCCGAAAGCGTTCCAAAACGCCAAATTTGGAATAGCTTCGAGAGGATCGTCAATATAATACTCAGTCCCAAGGGGCGCAATGGTTGAGGTGTTGTTCTTGTTGCAGGAAGCCAGCGCCAAGCTGCCTACAAAAAAAAGCCAAAGGCTTAAAACGATTTTAGTTGTTTTCATTGTTGTTTATCTTTTGACAACCACTTTTTTAGCCACGGTGCCTTCCCTGCCCGTAGCCACAAAGAAATACACACCCGAAGTATGGCCCTTAAGGTTATAAGAACAAGTTTGGCTTACCGATTCATTCTCCAACTCAAACTGATCCACCGAATTGCCTGTCATATCATACACCCTGACATTAACTCTACCTTCCATGTTCTCGAATCGAAGCTCCATTGAGCCCTTATTGGGGTTCGGGATGACGTTAAAAGCAATACTAGCTGCATTCTGTTCGTCGAAGCCAAAGAACGAAGACTTGAGATAGAACCTTTTCGTGATGCTGTAGGGTCCGCAATGACTGTTGTAAATGGTACAGCTCAGCTCTGTTGGAATGTCGTCGTGCTCGGCGACAAAGACCCTGCAATAGCGTCTGTTGGGCTCATTCTGGTATTCAATGGGATTAGGCTCAATCAGCCACGACTCCTTGCTGATGTGCCACACGCACGAGTCCCAATCGTCGAAGTGGTTGAGCGAGTCCCCCACGAAGAAGTCGTATTGGAACGAGAAAAACTCCGTATTGGTAATAACGGGAATGGTATCGCCGTCTCGATAGTAGTCGTCTTTCGTATAGAAAATGAGCGGCGTGGGCGTGTATTGCATATTACGAATGTGAAGGTTGACCTCATAGAGACAACTATCAGGAGTCAAGCCCGAAAGCAAAGTGTCACAGTCCCTCGTAAAATAAAGCATTTCACCAAACCATGGGAAGGCGACAACATCACATTCGCCTTCGAACGTAAGGCTTTCTTGGGTACTGGATTCATTGATGGTAAGGTTGAGGACATAGGTACTGTCGCACTCCACATCCCCGAAACTGTGATGGAAGGTTTTTGTAATGATATGATTTCCAATCTCGTTGTAGGTCTCTCCAGAGATAGGCCAATAATACTCGTCGCAGACGATGACAGGCGGCAACTCACAATAAAACTCTTGGTGGAACTTAAGGTTCAAGCGATACTTGAAATCACAGCCTCCATTGGGGTCAGGGACAATGGCTTCATCGTAGGTGTCAGAATAATATTCCATGTTGTTTTTGTCCCATTTGAAATAAGGTGTCTCGTCGTGTCCGTAGCAGACAAATTCGTTTTGTATTTCAGGCATTTGGTACTCGCCAACGCTCAGCACGAGTTTCTGCACCTTCAGGCAGCCGTGGTTGTCGATGGTGTCGAAATAGGCGATGTCGCCGTCATGGCTGTACAATTCGCCGTGGAAATTGTACGACTGACCCACACAAATGCTCGCATCGACTATCGTGGTGTCGTTGGGCGGCCAAATGGTCAGGTGAAGCGTATAGATGCTGTCGCAGTCGCCCAACCCCGGCACCATCCATGTGCTGTCGACGGAATGGGTGTAAGTGTTTCCTTGCCAAATGAAGCCGTAGCAGCCTTCATGCGAGATGGTAGTCTCGCCGGCACCATTTATCGTAATGTCAATTTCGTCCAGGATACGAACGCCATTGCAGTCCTCGCCTTGCAGCGCGTATGTGCCCGATTGGTGGGGCTGGACGTTGTTCAACACGTAGGGCAACTGCACCGTATTGCTGTCGGGAAGCAGCAAAACAAGATTGGAGACGTTTTCGCTTGCATAGAAGAACTCAATGTCCTGGCCGGAGCAATAGGTGTCATCCATCTCAAACTCGGCGAAAGCGTAGGGCTGGTAATCAGAGAAATAGCCATAATTCCAAGTATCGCTTTCGATGCCCGTCAAGATGCCCAAGTGGAAAAAGCCTTCGGCGTAGGTGTTTTCCAACGACATCAGGCCGTTGGTGGGAACATAATTGCTGACGTTTTTCTTGCAGTAGGAATAGTCGGGATTGGCGGGTACAACGGTGAAATCTGATGCAGTAATGTAGGTGGAGTTGCCGTTAAGGACAAAACCGTCAGTGAAAGGTGTCCTGACAATCAAGGTAACCACCAAGTTGGAGGTGCTTTGGCGTTTGTAAACGGACTTGCGCGAGCCAGTACAGCTGATTTGGGGCAACACGGTGCCGCCAAACTCATTCATCGAACTTGACGACAGCTGGAACACGGAAATAGGTCGGTCGGCATGGATGTAATTCACTGCCGAGGTGATTTGGCAGGTGTATTCCTGTCCCATATCGAGCGTGGCCACAGGCATGGAGCCCCCGTCCAGGTAGATGTGGGTGTTGTCCTCGGTCGGGAAAAAGTATAGGTATTCGTCAGGATTGTTGTTCCAAATGGCGATGTAGTCCGTACCGAGCAAGTCGACGGGAACGATTTGGTCGCCGACAAGGTCATAATGCCCGCCGAGGTTTACCGAATCGTCCGATGTGTTCACCGCGATAGGCTTGGTGGCAGTGATGCGGGTATTGCGTAGATGCCCCGCCCCCTCCCAGCTGGCCGCTTCGATGGCATACGACTGGCCTCGATTAAGATTGACCGTAATGGGCACGCCCGGCATTCCAAAGTCCTTTATAGCAACCGACGGAACAAAGGTCACCTCCGTGTTGTCCTCCGAAGCTACCACCTCAATGCGGCTGCAAGTGCTTGAGTAATAGTTCTCAAATGTGTATTGCATCGGCACCACGAATTGGGTACCCAAGGCATTCCAGCCTTTCAGTGAATAGATTTCACTGTTATTGTTGTCCGACTCGTAATAAATCGAGACGGGTGTGTCGGAATAGATATGGAAGCCGTAGTTAAGGGTCGTGTTGTAGGGCTGTGTCTCCACCATGTAGACGATGTCCGACACGTCATAAACATGGAAATCATTGGCTTCAAGGTGAAAGGTTTGCTGCTCATAGTTGGGATTGGCAGGTTGCTCAAATACCACGGTTGCGGCATCGTCATAACTGACAATGCAAAACCTTACAGGCTCTTGAGCATGGCTGACTTCCAAGTCGGGGGCGGCAAACCAAAACTCAGTGTCGATTTGGGCTTTAGCACCCACTGACAGCAAAAACAATACTATGAGAAGCGCAACCCTCTTCATGTCTTATCTGTTGATTATCACTTTTTTGGCCCAATTGCCTTCCTCATTAGTGACAATAAAGAAATAAACGCCCGAAGCATGTCCTGGTAGGTTGTAGAGCTGGGTTTGACCTTCCGTATGGTTATCGATTTCGAACCAGTCAATCAAATTCCCAGTCATGTCATATACTTTGACATTAGCTTTTCCTGTAAAATGATTGAAACAGAGCGTCATCTGTCCGGTATTGGGATTGGGCGCAATGCTAAAGTCGGCCTTGACCTCTTGTTCATCAACTTCAAGGAATGAGGACTTGAGATAGAAGGTGTCCTCCTTGGCGCCACAATCGTTTTTCACCGTGGATTTCAGAATGACGTAATCGTTATCACGGTCGGCCACATACACTTTGCATTTGCTTCTGAATCTGCCACCGACATTTTCAGGAATGGTATCGTATTCAATTACCCATGAAGGTTTGCTGATAGTCCAAGTACATGAATCCCAGATACATTTGAGGTTGGTTTCTTCAACTAAAAACTCATATTGGAACGAGAAAAACTCCGTGTTAGTGACAACGGCAATGGTGTCGCCAAACACGACCGCGTTGTCATTCTGGCAATGAATGCCTTCCGTTACAGGCGTGTACTGCATGTCTTCGATATGGTAGGTCTGCTCGCGATAGCAACCCTCTTCCGTCAACCCAGAAAACATGTACACCGTGTTTTCAAGAAAAACGGTGTCTTGTCCGAACCACGAAACGGGCACGGCATCGCATCTTCCCGAGATATACTCGTCATCAAAAAGCGCCTGGGGATTGATGGTTAGATGCAACTGGTAAACCTGTTCGCACGGGAATGGTGCCAAGGAAATGTAATGATAATAATCGCCTGATTCCGTGATAGTTTGACCCGTCATCGGCCAAGTGTAACTCTCACAAGCCATTACATTTTCAACAATTGGCTCGGGAATTTGTTTGAAATGCAAGTCAAGGCTAAAGATGCCATCGCAATTGTCGGTGGGCAGTGTATCAGTATAAAAACCGCTCTCAGTAAAAGTGAATTGGTAATTGCCTATGGGGTTCCATGTGTATGATTCCTCGCAAGTATACACCACAACGGGTTCAGGGATGTAATAATCGTTGACGGTCAACACAAGCCTTACTGCGCTGTCGCAGCCGTGAATGTCGGTGTCAATGACCGTCACATCAGTTGGACCGTAATAGTTTTCTCCATAAAACACATAAGGCAACTGCTCTGGACAAAGACTAACTTCGTTGAGAGTGAGGCCGTTATCTTCGTATACAGTCAGGTTGAGTCTTACGATGCTGTCGCAACCGTAGATGGTGTGGTCAGTGTAGGATACAACACACGAAGAATTGTATTCTGTTCCGTAGAAATTGAAGGTGTTGTCGGAACAAATGAACGCGTAAATCATGGTATCATCGTAGTTGGGATGGACGGTGACGGTCACACTTACATCTTGGATCGTACCCCAACTGTTGTCTGTGATGTGACAAGTATAAGTGGTGCTGCCCACAGACGGCGTGGCCACAGGATGTTGGATATTAGGATTGCTGAGCGTGTTGGCTGGCGTCCAGCTATAGGAATAGTTGCCCGAGCCGCCATCAGGCAAAGCATGCAGCGTGGTCGACTCACCCTCGCAAAGTTCAGCTTCATCAGCAGTGGCCGTGGCGGTCATCGAACCAACCGTGACTGTGCAAGTCGGGGCACCCACAAGAACCAATTCGCGGAACGACACATCATCCAAGCCGAAGTCGTTGCCGCTGCCTACCGTGTTCTGGTTCAGAATGGTAATGGTGGCCGAAGTGTTGTTGCCGCTGTACCAAAGCTCATAGAACTGAAGCCACTGATAGGTCGTGGCGGGAGCCGAAAAGACGTTGCCAATCTGGTTGCCATTGATGCTGAACTGAAGCAAAGCGGCATTGCCCGCTGGACTGACGGTACACACCCAAGTCGAGAAAGCGTAGTAAGTGTTAGGCGAAACGGTGATTTCCTCCGTCCATACATTGGTCCCGGGTGTCGTTGCACCGTTGATGATCATGAAATTGTTTCCATCATGCGCTGTGCCATGAAAATCGGTATGGTAGTCGTTAGCTTCTGCGCCAACATAGTAAGTGCCTTCCGGCATTAGATTGTTGGTATAAGTGTAGGAAGAAGTGAACCCCACATTGCCCTGTTCGAAGCCACTATTGACAACACTTTCCGCACCGGGAGCATAGCCTGAGCATGTGTAAGTGGTCGTCACCATTGGTGAAGCCACCGTGACTGGCCCTTCCGTTGTTGATAAACCTGTTGCTGGCGACCAGGTGTAATAAGTGGCGCCCGATGCAGTTAAGGTCACGGACTCCCCTGGCTCAATGTTGGCCGAAGGTGGATCTATGGTGACTGGTTGAGCAAGACCTATGACCCATGCCAACGCAAATACTATCAGCAAAAAGCTTTTTTTAGGCAGCATAATCAAGTTTAATTTCGTGCAAATGTAGGGAAATAAATCCAATGCACCAAAAAAATCATTTGCACAACACGATTCTGCGCATGGTCTTACCCCTATCGGTTTGCACTTCAAGCAAATAAACGGATGATCCATAACAACTCAAATCGAGGGTCAGTCTGTCAGTACCTTCACAAACGTCACAACGAAGCGTTTGGCCAAGCATGTTCATGATGCGTACCGACCGAAGCGCCTCGGCCTCGACGGTAAAGACACCTTCCGTAGGATTAGGGAACACCTTAACTGCAATAGATTGATAATCATCTACATCGAAAAACTCTGCATTAATTTTGAATTCGCGCTGCGTACTACCACAATCTGCCGTAAAATTCGCCTTGAGCGTTGCGTTCCCCACAGTAGTCACCAAAATACGGCACGAGACCTTGTCAGTGCTCAAAATACGCCAATCGGGATTGGTAAGGCTCCAGCTGACATTGCCGACAATCCCCGCTGTGTCAATCTGATAGCGGTATATCCCCGACAGCAGATTGGAGGCTGCATAAACCACCGAATCACCACTGATAAGATTCGCGTGCTGGGAATCGGCAATGGTCAACTTAATATGGATAATGCTGTCGCACCCATTGGGTCCAATCAAAGTATCAAGGTAAATGTCGTACAAGCCAGGCTGGTCATACACCACACCATTGATAGTATCACTATCGCATACCGACCTTATTTGCGTAGAAATCACCTGATTACTCAAATGAAAATGAAGAAACACCGTACTGTCGCAACCTTGATCGGTCTTGAAAGTATGTGAGCATGAATCGCCATCATTGTTGAGATGATGTCCGTGCCAAAAGATTGGCTCACAAGACGTGGTGTCCAAATCATACGAAATCTCTTCCGCGAGGATGAAATGCATGGTGACCACACTATCGCAATCGTGTTGCGACTGGAAAACATGGGTGTAATCGTCATCATGGTCGCAATAGTGCTCATACCATGGAAACGGCTGGCATCTGATGCTCTCAAACTCGGTGGCATAAGACTGGTTGACGGTCAGGTTGAGATAATACCAAGCATCGCAATCCGTTTCACTCACAGCGGGAATAAATAGCGAATCACACGTGCTTTCTATGTAAACCGTATCGGGTTTCATCTCCCAAACGTATGGTTCACAAGCTGTTTCGTTGTACGTATAGGAATCGTAGTCGTCGAAATCCAACAACAGCACCTTCACGCTGTCGCAGCCATGGATATTTATCGTATCCCAGTAGGCAATCTGCGTCATGTCGGAACGGTTGAAATGCTGCCCATGCCAGACAAACTCGTCACGGCATGAAATGCGAGGCTCGGGCACAGTGTCACTATGATGGATTTCAATATTCTGGTAAACCTTATGCAGACAAGGTTGATATGACACATATTCAATCACTTGACTCTGAGTAATCACCTCACCTGATTCCAATGTATGGCTGTTACAGTCGACAATATCCTCCAGCCATTCGTCTTCGACAAAAATTACCGTAACGAGTGCTGGTTCCTCGCCATCGGCCTCAAAATCACATTCATTCACGACAGCATGGAAGTTGAGATAATACGTTCCAGCATTGGGGATGCCCTCACTTGGGTCGAAATCGAGGTAAGCCGTGGGAGCTTCAACGGGCGCATACCGCCACGTACAATGCTGAACATCAGGCGTGCCGTGATGCCATTCCACCAACGAATCCATGTCAATCGGACTTCCCGCACAAACCGTCTCAGGAAAGGCCGTAACAGACTGAACGACAGGTGGCAAGATGACGGTCACGACAAATTGCTCGAAATATGGAATAAGTCCGCCGCAATCGCTATCCAAAACATAAGTAATGTGTCTGCCATCCCATTCCTCGGTAAGGGTTGGATTGCCATCTATAGGCTGATACTCATTGTCTTCCAAATAGGCCCAGAAGCCTTCCGTTCCCATGCCATGTGTATCATATTGAGGATGGTCGCTCGGCATATTCAGCGTAGCACCCAAGCAATAATAGGATTCAAAAGGATTGGGATAAGGCTCGTTTGTAAACTCAGGGCCTTGTGTTGTATGGATCGTGACTTCATTGGTAACGACCTCATTGCAGCAATTCACAGCCCGAAAGCGCAGCAAATCGCCATCCGACAGGGTGGTCTCCGTGAGTGGAATCCAACTATCATTTCCATGTTTGACTTCCCATCTGGCATCGCCTACGTCGTTGTTCCACTCATTGACTTCCATCTGAGAAAGATATTCCATCGGCAACCATGCCCCTTCGCAAATGATAGGTGGGTCAGAAATGGTCAAGGTATTCAACTCTGGACCGTCACAAATTCGCAGCAATATTGGATCGCTTTCGGCTGTGCCGCAACCGTTCTCAGCCCAAAACCTTAAATAGTAATCATTAACGGCTAAACTGAAAGGATTAAGAATGAGCTCATTCCAAGGTCCATTCAGGTCGTTAGACCATTCCCATCCCGATGTGACCACAGGAGAACCATTCTCATTAAATGTAGCCGAAGGAGAAAAACTGGCAAAATCTGCAACACACAAATGGTCTTCAGGGATGCCGGAAAGGACCATGTCTGAGGGGGCTCCATTGACAGTAATCGAAATGACAGCTTCAGCCGACAATCCATATTTGGTAACACGAACTCGGATTTGGTCAGTGCCCACAAAGCCAGAATTAGGAGTAAAGACAACCCCATTTCCATTTACAGCGGCATCTCCATTTTGGGCATTATCAACGATTTCCAAGGTCACGGGCAACGATGGCTGTCCAGTAGGCTCGTTGAAAGAGCAATGTTCCAGCACATTGATGGAATAAGGTTGGGTATTACAGCAGGAAACAGAGAAATTGTTTGCTGCAACTGCATATTCCGCTGCCATTTGAAAGCAAATGTCATCTAGCCCAAAATCATCGCCGTAATCAGAAGTCCAAAGGCAATCATCATAAATGCAAATGGTCACTTGGGTATTGTCCCCACTCAGCCAACGATAGGTTGGAAACTGAGCCCAATTAGCCGTATTGTTTACATATTGCGGTGTCCAATTGTTGCCAATAGACACTTCGTTGAACTTGACCTTGAAATCAGCTCTCGCTACTCCCAAATAAAAATTGCCATCACACAAATGTGTAGCCCAAAAGGAAAAATCATAATAGATATTGGGTTGGATTGGAATGGTATACGTTACGATTTTCTTGTCACTTGGCGTATTACCTGTGGGGTTCAAAACCGACCTGTTGCCACCATCGCCATTCACCACAAGGAGATTTCCCGTTCCACCATGTCCTGTGCAATTAAAAAAGCCAGTATTGCAATAGGTAGCATTACTTGAGATGGATAGTTTGCCAGCACCATTGTTGCCACCAAGACATCCATCTCCGGAAACAAAATCATATTCAGTATACCCAAAACCAGATGAGTCATCAAAACCCGAATTGGGAATAAGGTTAGGGTGCTGCCCAAACAACGACAGACTGCCCAAAAGCAAGGCAGTCGCTGCGAGCAGTTTCATGAGCCGTTTTCTCATAGTATTCTGTTTTCTTATTAACTCCAAACAAGCCAGAATATTGTGCAAACGCCGTGCCAAACCACAAGGAACAAAAAAAGCCAAGAAAGTCTTTTAGACTCTCTTGACTTTTTACTTGAAGTTAGGAAAATTTAATTCTTGAATATCAGATTATTGTCACCCACATCCACGATGATGGTCTTGCTCTTGTCGACCGACTCGGCGAGGATCATCTTCGAGAGCGAGTTGAGCAACTCACGCTGCATCATACGCTTCACAGGACGCGCACCGTACTGCGGGTTGTAGCTCTGCTTTGCGATGAAGTCGACGGCGGCATCGGTGATGTCGATCTTGATGTCGTTGGCGGCCAGCATCTTCTGCACGCTGCGGAACTGCATCCTCACGATGTCGGCAATCTGGTTCTCGTCCAAAGGCTTGAACATGATGATGTCGTCGACACGGTTCAAGAACTCAGGCCGCATGAACTGCTTCAGCTGCTCCATCACCTCGTTGCGGGTCTTCTCGAAGACTTCCTCGGCATTGGCGTCAGTCAAGTGGGCGAAGTTGTCCTGGATGACATTGGCGCCGATGTTGGAGGTCATGATGACGATGGTGTTCTTGAAGTCCACCGTACGGCCCTTGTTGTCGGTCAGACGGCCGTCGTCCAACACCTGCAACAGGATGTTGAACACATCGGGGTGAGCCTTCTCGATTTCATCCAATAGGATGACGGAATACGGCTTACGACGCACGGCCTCGGTCAGCTGGCCGCTCTCTTCATAGCCCACATATCCTGGAGGCGCTCCGATGAGTCGCGACACCGTGTGACGTTCCTGATACTCAGACATATCGATACGCACCATGGCATTCTCGTCGTCGAACAGGAACTCGGCCAAAGCCTTGGCCAGCTCGGTCTTACCCACGCCCGTGGTACCCATGAAGATAAAGGAACCGATAGGACGTTTGGCGTCCTGCAAGCCTGCACGGCTACGACGGATGGCATCGCTCACGGCGGTGATGGCCTCATCCTGGCCTACCACACGCTTGTGCAGCTCATCCTCGAGGTGCAACAGCTTCTCGCGCTCGCTCTGCATCATCTTGTTGACTGGGATGCCCGTCCAACGCGACACGATCTCAGCCACGTCGTCGGCACCGACTTCCTCGTCCACCAGCGGGTGGTCGCCTTGTGCCGCGCGCAAGTCGGCCTTGGCCTTCTCGA